>DATAWG010000125.1 GCA_036267355.1 Pirellulales bacterium
TAGGGCCTGAGGAACATGCCCCCATGTTAGCGGCCATTCGCCAGGACTTTTTCCACTACACGCCCTTGCGAACCAAATATCTCGACAGTTCTCGCCCCATCGCCACCGTGCAACGACTTACGGCGAAAAAACTTGGAAAACTTGCCGCCAACGGGAATTTTGTTCGACGGCTGGGGAAGTTGGACTAGCCCGAAGCGTTAGCGAGGAACGAACCGCAACGGCGGCATCGTCTCGCTACCTGGCTGCAACGCACATTGCATTAGCGACGGGCGAACCCGATATGGAGCGCGTCCTCGCTAACGCTTCGGGCTTGTGTTGCTGAAGCGTATGCCACTGGCTTTGCCAGCGTTTGCAGCGGAGATGGCGTCAACTCGCGGGGCATCCTCGCTAACGCTTCGGGTTTGTGTGCTGAACCGTGTGCACAGTGGCTTTGCCAGCGTTTGCAGCGGAGATGGCGTCAACTCGCGGGGCATCCTCGCTAACGCTTCGGGTTTGTGGTTTGAGACCGATCGTAACCACGGCTCAGGCCACCGCGACCGGCGATTCTCGCAGGGCACGGCGGGCGTGAAGCTTTTCGGCCAGCGGTTGGCGAGCCGAGGAAAAGGCCCGCTCGCCGGGATTCGCCGCGCCCGCCCGGCGAACCGTCCGGCGTTTTGCGGTCGCAGATTTTTTCGGGTGCGCGGCCTCGACGGCGGCCTCGACGGCGGCCTTTGCAAATAACCCGGCCACGGTGAGCGATCCGTCGATTTGCTCGTCTTCGTCGGGCAACTCGGCCCGTTTCACACGCACCTGTCGCGGCGCCTCGACGCCGACCCGCACTTGCTTGCCGCGCACATGAAGGATCGTGATGAAGATGTCTCGGCCGATTTGAATCCGTTGGTCAACCTTCCGTGTCAGTGCCAGCATGGCAGGCTCCTTTGCCGAATTTCTAGTGTCAAACGAATGTTTGCCGGGGATAAGATCAGTTGAACGAGACCGGGCCTAATGCAGCCCGCGTGCCAGAGCGAGGCAAAAATCGCGCAATTCATCCCAACCGGCAGGCGGTGTTCGTGTTAGAGAAATTCAGCGAATTATCTGACGCCCGCGTTCACCGATCCAAAGATTACAATTCGCCTGCTTGGAAATGTCGATGCCGAGTGCGGTTGGCTTCATCGCTGCTACGTGTGCCACTGGCTTTGCCAATGCCTTCGTGTGCCACAGCGCTTCGTGCAGCGGCGCCGAACGGCACTGCGCACTGACAGAGCCCGATCCGCATACTTCACCTCACCCCGCGGGGGCGTCGCGGCGGGCTAGTTGGTCGCGGAGTTTGGCGGCTAGCTCGTATTGCTCGGCGGCGACGGCGTCGGCCAGTTGCTCGTTGAGCGTTCGGCCGACTTGATAGTGGGCCCGAACCGATTCTTTCAGTTCCACCAGCCGGGCCACGAGTTCGTCCGACTCGAATTGTTCGAGCAATTCGTATTGGGCGAACAGCTCGCGAAATTTGGCCAGCCCGCGGTTGATCTCTTCGATCGCGGCCTCGGGGCCGTGCTCTTCCAATTCTGCCAGCGACCCGGATTGCACCCGGTGGAACAGCACGAACGGCCGGTATTGCTCGTGCGACATCGTCCATTCTTCGTCAGGTGAATAATGCTGGACGAAATCCATGAACGCCAGGCTATGATCGGCATCGGTCGCGGCCCGGCGAAATTCGCGCAGCGCCAGCCAGCAAATTCGCCGGTGATAGTATTGAAAGAATTCGCGATCCGCCTCGGCACATTGCTCGGCCGAGAGCTCGAATCCGTCCCCTTCCCGAATCGACTCGGCGACGAGAAAGTCGAAATAGGTTTCATTGCCGCCGGGGCGCTCCCCGTCGGGCCGGCCGTCGACCTCGAGCTGCAGCACTCCGAGATCGATCCGCATTTGGATCAATTGCCGGCCATCGCCCCCCTTCACCAAGCGCGCAAGCACCTCACCCGGCCGGAACGGCCAGCCTTGAAGAACGCGGTCGATATCGAACCGTCGAGGCATGGGTTGGGTAATCGGGAAACGATCAATCACGCCGGCATGCTGGCGGCGCTCTGCCACCCTGCGTCTGCCACCGTGCGGTTGTGGAATTATAACCAGAAGGCTATTCGGCGAACTACCTCCGCTCGATGCCAGACTTGCCGTTGGATCGCCAATTATCGGCTCGTGCAATCGTGGAGCATGTAGAGTTCCCACGCTACGTGGTTCGGGTACCGCGTCTGTTTGCATTCACGGACCAGCTTGGCTTGAAGTTCGCTGGCCGATTCTCCCGATTCGGATAGACAGCACCCCTAGGCGGGCGTAAACTATCGGGTTCCCAGTGCCCGTGGGTGTGGACTCGCGCCCGCTGGCTTGTATGGCAAGCAAACCCTTTCAAAGGAGGATCCGTGGTTAAGTTGAACGTACGGGATCGCGAGTCGATCCAAGAGGCAGTTCGCCGCTTTCGAAAGCTAGTCGAAAGGAGCGGAATCAAAAAGGAAATGCGGCGTCGAGAGTATTACGAAAAGCCGAGCGAGACACGCCGGCGAGCCCGATTGCGAGCCGAGCGCCGTGCCCGTCGGGCTCGACAGTTCGGGATCTGAGCAACATTTTCATGTTCGGCGCGGCGCGGCCGGACGTCGGTCGGCGCGTTGAGTATTGGGTAAGGTCGAGCGGACGATTATCTCGGCGCTTGTCTCATAATGGCTGCCATGCCCACGGCTTTGCCTGGGCATGTAAACCGAAAAAACATGCCCACGCCAAGCCGTGGGCATGGCACCCGACTGTCGAAGTTGTATTCTCGGCTATCCAAACCCGCAACGGCCGAGTTGGGCCACTTAGGGAGCGGTCGGCTCTGAATCGATCTCCGATTGAAAACCGCGCAGAATCGATTCGAGTTGCGTCGGGTTGACCGGCTTGAGTAGATGCAGGTCGATCCCCGCTTCTGCGCTGCGGCGGCGATCCGATTCCCGTCCAAAACCGGTTACGGCGATCAGCAGTGGGAGCGGCCTCTGGCGATCGCCGCTTTTCCGCCTGCTTTGGCTGATTTGCCGCGCAACCTCGTGGCCGTCCATGCCGGGCAGCCCAATGTCGAGCAGCAAGACATCAGGCTTTTCCTTCCGCGCCGCTTCGATTCCAGCCGGACCGTCGGTTGAGATGCTCACCTGATGGCCGTATAGGCGCAGCAGGATTGCCATGGTTTGCGCGCTGTCGGCGCCGTCTTCGATGATGAGAATCCGCAGCCCCCCGCGGCGATCGCCGGTTGGATTGTTGTTAGACGAGGACATTCAGCTCGGATCGCCTTCCTTGGTGCATCCGGTCCGGCGTGTTTTCCACCGCCCTGCGATGCAGGTTGTTCGCCTTTAATGTATGCCTGATCGTGCCATCGGATCAGTCCGGAAACGTACTCCTGGCGCCGGCAGTTGGGGCAGTCAAAGGCCGCGCCGGGCTCTCGCGGTCGAGCGCGGCGCCCGAATGACGAAAGCTTCGATTGAATGCATGACTCCGCCGACTTATGCTAGAAGGTTCAGGATTTTTCTAGGTGTTTTTTCCCGACAGCATCAAGCCGATGGTTAACGACCAGCCATTTTGTCCGCCGATTCGGAATCGATTGCTTGCCAGTTTGCAACCCCAAGAATTGCAACGCTTGTGGGGCCTGCTCGAACCACTGCACCTGGAAATACGCACGCCGATTTACCTGGCCGGCGAGCCAATCGAGTGCGTGTATTTCCCCTTGAATTGCGTCGTCTCCGCAATGACCGTCATGGAAAACGGCAGCGCCATTGAAGTGGCCACGATCGGCAATGAAGGCTTGGCCGGCTTGACATCGTTCTTTGGCGGCGAAATTTCTCCCTACGCGGCGATGGTGCAACTACCGGGCGATGCCCTGCGAATGCAAACCTCCCAGCTCCGCGAATTCGCAGCCGAACATCCTTCGTTGCGCAAGGCGCTGATTCACTACAACACGGCGTTTGCCACGCAGGTCGCCTACGCCGTGGCGTGCAATGGATTGCATACGATCGAAAAACGCTGTTGCCGCTGGCTGCTGATGACGCGCGACCGCATCGGCGCCGATTTGCTGCCGCTGACCCACGAATTCCTGGCGATCATGCTCGGCGTGCGGCGAGCGAGCGTCACCGAAGTTTTGCAGCCTCTGCAAGCCGGCGGCATGATTCGTTGCGGCCGGGGAGCAATTGAAATCGTCGACCGCACCGGCCTCGAGGCGATCGCGTGCGAATGCTATCGAAGCGTCAAAAAAGCATTTGCATACTTGATGGGCTGACTCGCTCGCCGCCCGGCATGGCGTCTTTTTATCGCCGCGTCGAACTCTGGCTCGGGCTCGGCCGAAAAATAACTTCAGTTTCTGAACCCCTCGCCCTGCCCTCTCCCGCAAGGGGAGAGAGGACGGTGGAGAAGCTATTTTTCGGCCGAGCCTCACTCGCTCCTCGTTGCTCGGCTGCCCTTCCGTCGCCAACGGAATATCCTGCAAAACCGTGCCGGATAAAATCCCTCCCGGCGACCCGGCGAGTTTGACGTTCCACCGCATCAGACCTAGGTTTGCTTTAGACCGGATGATGCGCGCGGGCGAGCGAAACGGCAGGCGGAGTTTCACTCGGCTCGGGCGAGCAAGGGGCGGATCGCGCGTCGACCGATGAGACAACCATGAGTTCTACTGCCGACCACTCCGTCCCTTGCTCCCCCGGGCCGGGTGTTCCGCCCATTGCCGACAGTTCCAGAGCTACGGCGGCGCCGATGACCGACGCCGCCGTCGAGAATCTGCTCGCTCGGCTGGCCGGCCGTGGAACGCCTTGCGATGGCTCGCCCGAGGCAGACCCGTATCGAGCCATCGCGGCAACACAGCCCGAGCCGGCCCTCGCAAAGCCGAACCAAGGCGATGCGCTCGAGAAACAACGCCGCGAAAAGCTCGACGAACTGCTCGGCCGGATCGCTCACCTCACCGCCGGAGCGACCAGCCCGGCCGCCGCAGCCGCGGGCGGGGCTGCGCCCACGGGCGTTCATTCCCACGGATCGCGGGCGAAAAACGAGTTCTTTCCCGAGGAGCCGACCTCGCTGCAGGCGGCCAAGCTCACCGAGAGCGAAGTCGAAGGCCTCGTGCTGAAGTATCTGCTCTCCTGCGGCAATGCCAGTGGCCGCGACACCGCCGAGCAGGTCAAGCTGCCGTTCGGCGTCCTGGAAGAAATGCTGCGGCAAATGAAGAACGACCAATGGGTCGTGTACCGCTCGGCCGCGGCGATGAACGACTATCAATATCAGTTGACCGACAAAGGCCGGGAGCGGGCCCGCCGTCTCTCCGAACATTGCACCTACTTCGGCTCGACGCCGGTGTCGTTGACAGAATACATCGCCAGCGTCGCGGCCCAATCGATGACCACGCAGCATCCCACGGCCGACGATCTGCGCCGCGCGTTTTCGGATTTGCTCATCAATTCGGCCATGCTCGCGCGGCTGGGGCCGGCGATCAATTCCGGCCGCGGGCTGTTTCTGTATGGCGCCGCCGGCAACGGAAAAACGAGCATCGCCGAGCGAGTCACGCGGGCCTTCGGCGAATTCATCTGGATCCCGCGGGCGATCGGCGTCGACGGCGAGATTATCCGCCTCTTCGATCCCAGCAACCACGACGAAGCGCCGATCGAAAGCACGGGCGGCTTGCTCGACAATCGCAAGATCGACAAACGGTGGGTGCGGATTCGGCGGCCCACGATCGTCGTCGGCGGCGAATTGACGATGGATAATCTCGAGGTGACACGCAACACGTCGACCGGTATCTGCGAAGCGCCGATGCAATTGAAAAGCAATTGTGGCACGCTCGTGATCGACGACTTCGGCCGGCAGCGAATGAGCACCGACGAACTGTTGAACCGCTGGATCGTGCCGCTGGAAAAACGCTTCGACTTCTTGAACTTGCCCAACGGCAAGAAAATCCAAGTTCCCTTCGATCAACTGATCATCTTCTCGACGAATTTGCAGCCGAGAGACTTGGTCGACGAAGCCTTCTTGCGGCGGATTCCTTACAAGATCGACGTTGTCGATCCGTCGGAAGAAGAATTCCGCGAGTTGCTGAAGCTCATGGCCCCGAAAGTCGGCTTCGAGTACCGGCAGGAACCGATCGACTATCTGATCGAGAAGCACTACAAGCAAGGCGGCCGGCCGTTTCGCAATTGCCAACCGCGCGATCTGCTGATGCAGGTGCGGAATTTCTGTTTCTTCCAAGGCCGCCCCCTCGAACTCACGTCCGAATACTTCGACCGCGCCGTGGAGAACTATTTCGCGGTCATTTAGGGCCCGCTGATGTAGGTCAAGTGAGCCGACGGGGCGGTGTTCACCTTGCTTCAGGTTGAATGCGGGAGGACATAATACTCTCACGCTCTGCCGCGTGCATCTTGCTGCGCCGCTCGGCCGCAGAATAGCATGGGTTCTTTAGATCGCTGCCCGGCGTCGCGGGGGATGCGTCGTTCGTTCGTTTCCAATCGGAGAATTCTTGTGCGCTACGCATTGCGCTTTGCCCTGTTGCCGCTGTTAATCACGGGAACAGGTTTCGCGGGGCGCGGGGCACGCGCCGCGCAACCGCGGGTCGCCGATCCGCGGTTGGCCATCGATCTGTTCGCCGAATCGCCGCAGATCGTGACGCCGATCGGACTGACCGTGGATGCAAAAGGCCGCGTGTTGGCGGTCGAAAGCAACACGCATTTTCGCCCGCCGAATTACAAGGGCCCGGCCACCGACCGCATCCGGATGTTCGAAGACACGAAATCGACCGGCCGGGCGGATCGCGTCAGTACATGGTTCGAGGGGACCAGTTCAACGATGAATCTGGCCGTCTACCGCGACGGCTCGGTGTATGTTGCCACGCGGAACGAAATCTTCCGGCTGCGCGACTCGAAGCAATCGGGCGTTGCCGACGAACGAACCCCGATCGCCCATTTGGAAACCAAGGGCAACTATCCGCACAACGGGCTGTCGGGTTTCGCGTTCGACTTTCATGGCGACGTGTATTTCGGCATTGGCGAGAATCTCGGCGCCGCCTACAAGCTGGTTGGCAGCGACGCCAGCAGCATCAGCGGCGGAGGCGAGGGGGGCAACATATTTCGCTGCCGCCCGGATGGCAGCCATCTCGAACGTGTCGCCACGGGGTTCTGGAACCCGTTTCATCTTTGCTTTACGGCATTCGGCCGCCTGATGGCTGTCGACAACGATCCGGATTCTCGGCCGCCATGCCGGCTGCTCGAGGTCGTGCCCGGCGGCGATTACGGCTTCCGCTTTCGCTACGGCCGATCGGGATTGCATCCGTTTGTCGCGTGGAACGGCGAATTGCCGGGAACATTGCCGATGGCGTCGGCCACCGGGGAAGCGCCGGCCGGCATCGTGGCCTATGAATCGGACGGTCTTCCGGCAGATTATCGCGGCGAATTGTTCGCGACTTCGTGGGGCGACCATCGGATCGATCGCTTTACGCTGACCGCGCATGGGGCGACCGTTTGGGCCAAGATGACGCCGCTTGTGACGGGCGGCGACGACTTTCGCCCCGTTTCAATCGCCGTCGCGCCGGATGGTTCGCTGTTTGTCAGCGATTGGGTCGATAAATCGTATTCCGTGCATGGAAAGGGGCGGATTTGGCATATCCACGCGGTGAATCCGCCAAGCCAGCCGGCACACGGCATTGATTCGGAACCGCGCGAAGTGCGCGAAGCCGCCGCCCGCCGGATGGCCGCCAATCTGACGCCGAGCAAGCAAACGCCGAGGCTCCTTTCCGTCCACGAACCCGACGATCGAGTGCGCGCCGCCGCCATCGAGGCTTTGGCCGATGCGAACGATGCAAATACCGATTACATGGCGGTTGCATTCGACGATCGTTCGACCGAGGTGCGAGCGTTGGCCGTGCGTTGCATGCCGATCACTGCGTTGAAGCCGCACTTGGCGGCGTTGATCAAGCCGTCGCAGCCAGCGGCCGTTCGCGCTGAGGCCTTGCGGCGCGACTCCGATCCGGCCACCCGCGATGCGGCGCTGGCCACTCTCGACGATCCCGATCCGTTCTTGCAACAAGCGGCGCGGCAAGCGCTCGGGCAAATGCCCGACGCGATCGAGGGCATCGATCCCGCGAAGCTGCCGACGGCCGCCCAGCGGCTCGGCTGGATGCTCGTGATGCGCCGCGTGGACGAGCCAGCCGGGCGGAAATTCTTGCCGCAATTCTTGGACGATCCGGACACCGCGATTCGCTTCGCCGCGATTGAATGGGCCGGCGAAGAACGGATCAAGGACGTAAGGCCGAAGATCGTCGAAATGCTCAGCGCTCGGGCCGATACTCGGGAGCTGTTCGAGGCCTGCGTCGCGGCGCTCGAATTGCTCGACGGCACGCAACGGCCCGACGAATTTCACGGCGAAGAATATGTCGTCCGTGTGCTGAACGACGCGCATGCCTCGAATACCATGCGGCAATTGGCGCTGCGGATGCTGCGGCCCGATCATCCCGCGCTAACGATGACGCTCATCAAAGGCTTTTTGGCATCGGCCGACGAGGGGCTGCGAGCCGAAGCGATCCGCAGCTTGCGCGATTCGCTTGTCGGCGGTCGAATCGATTTGTTGGCCGAGGAGGCGGGCGATGCGCACAGTCCGGCGTCGCTGCGGGCCGAGGCGATCGTCGGGCTATCGGACGCTCCGCAGCAGCGCGATTTTTTATTGTCGCTCGCCGCCGCCGATGAACCAGCGGTTCGTAACGAAGCGCTGCGTTCGCTGCGCGGCGCTCCGCTGAGTGCGACGCAGCGCGAGCGTTTGGTCGCGTTGAGCCACAAAGATTCCGCAGCCGCCGATTTGGTCACGATGATCCTCAACCCGCCGGCGGCTGCGAATCCGCCGCGGCACGATGTCGATGCGTGGCTCAAGCAGCTCGATGGCCCTGCCGATCCGCAGGCCGGCGAACGAATCTTCTTTCATCCGCGGGCTGCCGGCTGCTTTCGTTGTCATCAGATTCATGGCCGCGGCGGCCATGTCGGGCCGGACTTATCGACCGATGCCCGGCTGTTGGGGCGGCGAAAACTCGTGGAATCGATCGTCGACCCGAGCAAGGAGATCGCCCCGCGGTTCATACCCTGGCGGCTTGTGACCAAGGATGGCCGTTCGCTGACAGGGCTGTTGGTGACGGAAGGCCCCGGCGATCTGGAAACCTACAGCGATTCGGCCGGCAAGCTGTTTGTTCTCGATCCAGCCAAGATCGCCGAGCGTCATCCGCTCACAACGTCGATCATGCCCGAGGGCTTGGCCAACCTGCTGACCCGGCAGGAATTTCGCGACCTGCTGGCGTTCTTGTTGCAGGAAGAACATAAGTGATCGTCTTTCTCGCGTTCCGCCAAATCTCGACGGGGGTTTTCGCGGCGAGTAGCATTCAAGTTGGCGCCGGTACGCTGCCAAGCGCCGCTAGAGAATTTCGGGGAGCCCCACGATGCAATCGATACGTGACCGATCGGCCAACGGCGATTGCCGATCTGCGGGCTTTGGAATCGCATTGAGCGCGGTCTTTCTGCTTTGCCCGACATCGCATTCCGCCTCGGCCGCCGATGCTTCTCTGGCGAGCAACAAGCCCTCCGACGCGACGGAGCTTTACAAAGTGCAAATCGTGCGGCCGGCCAAGGTCGGCGAGCGATTCCACATGCATCGCGAGATCGAACGATCCCTCAGCGAATCGAGTGCGGCGAACGGCAAACCGCGGACAAACGAATCGGCCAGCATGGAGATCAACTTTTCCGGCACGCTCGAAGTGATGGCGGTCGACAAGAAGCACGAACCGGTGAAGTGGAAGATTTCCGCCGGCACGGCCACCATTCGGCAAGCCGGCAGCACTGGCCATGAGTCGCTGGTCAAGCCGGGCACGGAGTTCACGCTGTCGTTCGGCGCCGGCAAGGCGACCGTCGCCGATTACGAAACCCAGCATCCGTTGTCGGAAGCCGCCAAGAAATTCTTGCCGATCGTTTTCGAAGCGACCGGGGGAAAGGGGGATGCAAGCCTGGGCGACATGCTCGACAATCCCAACGCTTCGCGCACCGCGAGTTGGAATATCGACACCACGGCGGCTGTCGCTGCGTTGCACTCGTTCGACCCGAAGCTCAAGCCGTCGGAGGTTTCCGGAACCGCTCGGATCAAATCGGTCGCCGGCGACGGCCCGAAGAAAACGCTCATCGTGCAATACGAATTCAAGGCCGACAGCAAGAAACCGGCCAATCCGCCGTCGGGCATGACGCCGGTCAGCGCGACGCTGAACGAATCGGGCACGGTCTCGCTTCCCGCAGATGGTTCGACCGGCTACTTCAGCGCCAAAGCGCTGATCCACACCAGCGGCACCTTCAAAAAAACCGCCAACAAGAAAGAATCGTCGCGAGTGGGCAACCGGACGGTCACCAAGACCGTGAAAGTGAACGAACAAACGGTGATCGACGAAGACGAGAAAGTGAACACGCTGATCACCTACGAGGAATCCGGTTTCGGCGAGAAAAGCGAGCCCTCCACTTCACCCTCAAAGAGCCCGTCGCGATCGTCTTCCGCCGCGGACGCGGCAAGCGAAAAATAAACGTCAGCCAGCGGTTGGCGTCGGGCGAGTTTAGCGTTTCGGCAGATCGGCTTCGGTCCGACCGAGCACGATCTGGTCGAAGGCTGCTCCGCCACCCTTTGCGGCAAGACACAGGCTGCGCACTTGCCAGGGCTTTTTCGCCGATGCCCAAAGGTCGACGCGCACGGTTTGCCACTTTGCCGGCGGAGCGCCAGCTTGCTCGATCAGGGTCGCGCCATCCATTGCAGTCGCTTCGCCGACCGCGAACGAGATGCCGCCGTAATTGCTCGGGCTGAGGCGGAGCGTCATGCCTCGCGTTTGCGGCGAGAGCGATTTCCAGGCGAATTGCAGATAACGGTATTGCCCGGGCTCCGGATGTTGGGCGATCCGGAAATCCCAGTTGCGGATCGTTTCGCCAAATTGCTGGCGGAACGGCGGCGATGCTTGGAGCATTCCGCCGGAGGGTGGAATCACCGTCAAACATCGTCCGCCGCTATAGGCCCCTTCGAGTGCGAACGACACATTCGTCAGATCGTTCTTGATGTCTTCTTGTTCGTCGAACAAGACTGCCAGCGGCCGCCGAGCCACGACATCCGGATGCGAGCAACCGAGCACTTCACCGTGAAAGATGATCTGCGCAAGCCGCAAATTTCCGCAGGCGCCCCAAGGGAGCTTGAGGCGGAACCGAGCCGCCTCGATCGGGCGCGCGAAAAGGTGCGTGTGCACCGGGGCGTTCGACAGCAGCGGTTGAACCGGCACCCAGCGCTCGTCGGCGGCATTCCAGTATGCGATTGACGAATCGCGAAGCCAGCTTTCCGGATGGGCCGGATCCTCGATAAATGTCACGCCGGCAACTTTCATCCGCGTGCGAAATGCGTCCACGATGAGATAGTTGACGGGCGAGGTTTCGGCGAACGAGCCGACCGTTTCCCACGGAATCCAGGCTCGCCGCGGCGGCGACGGTTTGCCGTCGAAGAGCAGCGACGTTTTCTGGTCGACCGTTTCGACCAGCGGCATTTGGCCATTGCTGCCAACGAGCGAAACGAGCGGCGTGGTCTTGCTCAACAAATTAGCGGCGATATCGGCAGGCGTCGCGCGGGGGGGTTCCGCGGCATTGCCCCAGCCAGCGATTCGGGTTGTCGGAACACCGTCGTCGGCAAGCAGTTTGCCGCGCATGTCGGCGGGCTCGGGCTGGAGGTGCGTCCGCCATTTTTCGGAATAGGTTTTGTCCAATCGGCAAACACGTCCTTCCCAATTCGCCAGCACGAGGCTTCCATCGGCGAGCCATGCCGGAACCGCGAGCGCGCCGGCGTCTCGTTCCAGCAACGTTCGGCCGGTGAGGTCGGTCACATACAGCGTGCCCAGCCCGCTCGTGGCGGCCAATCGGCCGTCGGCGGAGAACCGCGGAAAGTGCATCAAGTCGTCGCCGTTGAAGATCCATTGCAATCCGTCGGCCACCGAATAGAGCTTGAGCGCATTCTCGCTGACGACGGCAATCCGCGAACCGTCGGGCGAAAACGAAAAATCTTCGACGGGCGTGGAAATCTCGCGAAGCAGTTTTCCATCGCGGATGATCGAAAGCCGGCCGCCGTCGGCCGTGTTGAACAGCCCGAGCGTTTTGCCGTCGGCAGTCGCGCGGGCGATGCGGATTTTGCCGCTCCGGCCGAGCGACAGGCGCCATTTTTCTGCGCCGTCTTTCGAGGCCATCGCCGTGGCAGTGGTCCCTTCGATGAGCAGCAGCGATTGGGCATCGATGGTGAGAAGCTTGCCGCTGTGCCGGTCGTGATTGAACCAATCGCGCCGCCAGAGAAGCTTGCCGTCGTTCGACCAAGCAGCCGCGCCCAAGTCGCCGGCGGTGGCGATCCAGCGGCCGTCGTCGCCCACCGCGAAACTGTTGATGTGGTCGCGCACGAGGCCGGGGACGAACCGATGCGGCAGGCGCGTGGGAAGGCCGTAGAGCGCGAATCGCCGCTTCAGTCTTCCATCGTCGCCGACCAGATAGAGATGATAGCCCTCGGCGCTTTTGAGATCGAAGCCTTGCACCGCGGCGCCATGCGCCAGCGCGATCGGCTCGAATGCGAAATAATGTCCGACGCGCCGCCGCCAGCGGACCTTGCCTGTATCGAGATCGATGGCGTAGAGATTGTTGTCCCAATTCATCGCGTTCATGATCGCCAGCTCGCCGTCGTCGGTGACGACAAGGTGGCGAATATGCGGGCCAAACGAATCGTCGGCCGGAGAGAAGTCGGGATCGCAACGATCGGCGACCGCGGTCATGTCCGCCGCCGTCGTGTCGCCGGTTCGCTGGCCCTTCGGATTCGCCGCGGGCTTAGGATCGGCCGAACCCCTCACCCTGCCCTCTCTCGCAAGAGGAGAGGGAGCTACGGCTCCCTCGGCGGTGAGTTGCAATGGGGCGATGGTGGCCGCCGGAGCGGCGACCTTCAATGTCGCGCTTTCGCCGGTCAACAGTTCGGTCGCTTCGACCGACATCGTCCCTGAAGGTGCATTGATGGGCACGATGAATCCACCGACTACTCCGCCCAACGACGAGGATACGTAGCGCTCCTCGAGCAAGCTGCCGTCGCCGGCCGTGAGGCGGATTCGCAGCGGAACCGCCGCGGCAATCGCTTTTCCCGATTTATTTTGCACCTCCGCGTGCCATTGCAGCGCGCCGTCGTCGCCCGGTTGCCGCGATGCGTTGAGTTGCACGCGGGCAATCGCATCGGGAAGAATCGCATAGATTCTCGCCGGCGAATTGCGACAGTCGGCGTGGATTGCGCCGTCGGCTTCCACGATCGCGCGGCGACCCGCGAACACGTCGTACACGGCTTCGCCCGGCTTCACGTCGATGCCGAGCGGCACGACTTGAGGAACGATGCTTGCCGTTGCAAGCGTCACGCGCCACAGATTGCCCGGGTCGAGCTCGCTCGGGATCGTGTCGTTCACGACGAACAGATAACGCCCCTGGTCGGATCGTCGCTCGGAGATGAACACTTCTGGATTCGACAGGCGAGCGGCTGGCTTAATGGCCGAGAGCGCTGCCGCGAGCCGCGTGGCGTCGGCCTGTGCATACGCGGCGAATCGCCAATAGGCATGGTCGTCGGATGCCGGGCTGGGGTCTTTTTCGAATTTGTCGAACGCGATCCCGAGCGGCGTGAATTCGGCCACCAGCTCGGGCCGGCACGTGCGGTCGGCAAAGATCGACACGCCCGCCCGCTTGGCTTCTTGCAAGGCCCCGGCGAGCGCCGGCTCCATTTCGATGGTTTGACCGACCACGAGCACGGCGCGATATTGCCGCAGCGTGTCGGGCCGCAGGTCTTCGGCAAACACGATGCTCGCCGGTCTGTGGGCATAGAGACACGCGGCGTAGGCTTCCATTACGCGGGCGAAATGCCGCCCCATGACATTCGTCCAGTCGTCGATCTTGAACATCCGGCCGCTCGCCACGATCGCCACCGAATCGGAATTGTGCATCGCCGCGAGCCACGGTCCGTAGCGCTTCAGCACGCCGTTGAGGCTTCGACAGACGCTCTCCAGACCGTTCCAAGAGAGCCGCGCGTCGTCGGTGTTTCCTTTGGTGGCGAAATACCATTGCGGCACGGAGCCGGAGCAACCGGCGCCGTCGGCCCCGCGCATGATCATCTGCCACAGCACGGGGAGAATTTGCTCGCCCGTGCCTGCGTCGTTCCACACCTCGGGATGCCCCCACGCGATCTTCCCAGGCCGTTTGTAAAAATCGACGTTCATGGGGCCATGCAGCGGCAGCGAGATTTGCTCCCATTGGGCCTGCAGATCCGTTTCATCGACATTGGCGAGCGTGGTCGGCGGATAGCTTTCGACATTGCGAAATGGGCATGCGGCGGCGGTCGCTTCATGGGGCGCCAATTCGCGCAACTTGTCGGCGAAGAGCTTTTCGGCATCGGCAGCGTAGGCGAGCCGGCGATCGGCGACGCGGTCCAGCACGGCATCCCAATGGCCGGTTGCCTGTGCTCGCTTGATCGCCTGGTCGTAGGCGATTCGTTCGTCGCTCGACGCGGCTGCCGCCGAGCCGCGTGTGTCGAACACCCACCAGTTCGACGCCCAACTCCAACCGCGGAATGCCGGAAAATCCTTCATTGCACGAGTGACCGTTGTCAGGTCGTCGAGCAATTGCGGAGCCTTTCGGCCGTCGAAGCCCGTGCCGAGCGGCAGGCCGGCATCGTTGTTCATCAAGATCGCCATCTGCTGCATGCCCGAGGCGCCGTAGGCCGCGACGGTTTGAACGGCCGCGGGGAGCGAAAGCAATTTGGCAGCGGGAACGCCATCCTTTTCCGCCGCGAGCGCCTGGGATTCGGCTTCAATTTTCGCGCGCTCGCCCTTGCCGACGACGGCATCCAACTGGCCTCCCAACCGATCGACCATCAGATTGAAGCCAAGCCGCCGGTTGCGTTCGACCGTCGCGGCGACGAGATTGGGGGCGTCCCACGGGTTGGCTTCGGGATACGTCGGGGCGTAGTCGCCGTATTGGATCGTAAAAAATTTGGCATCGTCGAGCGCGGGCCCGATCACGAGCGGTTGGTTCATGCAGGTCGCATCTTTTGCCGTGACGCGCAGCAGATATTTGCCGGGCCGCAATCGTCTGGTGAGTGAGTTGGGAACGACGAAGCTGCGCTCGGAGCGATTGGCGCCGGCCGAGGGGACGCTTGCTTCGGCGAAGATTTCGCGGCCTATCGTTTTGCCGTCTTCGGGAACAAGCGATACGGAAATTTCGCCGGGCCGACTCGCCGTCGCAGGATTGGTTAGAATCGAGAAGGGAATCGCCTCGCCGCGGCCAAACCAAAGTCGATTGCTCGGCGTCGCCACCGCGACGCTTGAGACGGCGCGGGCGGCCCGGACTTCGATCAATCGTTCGCCTTTGTATTCACTCGCCACGTTGCCGGTTTGCCGCGGCGTCGTTTCGGGCGTGACCTTGATTCGATACAGCCCGGCGAAATCCTCCGGCACGTGGATCGCGCCGCCGACGATCTTCAATTCGCGGTCGTCGAGCGATCCGACCGCTCGGGCCCACACGCGCCACGCCGGCCGAATGCGGCGGCCACTCGCGTCGAAGTCGATCCTGAAGTCGACCGTGCTGCCGGCAATCCACGGACCGCTGGGCATGGCGACCGTGAGCCGTTCGTGATCGGTTTCGACCGAACGCTTAAACTTTCCCGACGCGAGGTCGTACACCTCGAACAGTTCGCTTGGGCTGTGGAATCGCAACAGCAAGTCGCCCTGCCAAACGCGCATTCCGCGAATGGGAACGCCGGCTTCCCGCTGGGCCGGTTTTTGCAATTGAATCTCGCCGGCCGGCTTGCCGCCACTATCGAATTTGCGGATTCGCGCGTCGCCGGAACGGATGACGTAGATCGTGCCGTTTTCGTCGACATCGAAACCGCCGTCGTCGCCCCACGGAGTGCTGACTCCGGCATTGATCGCGCCGCTGCGCCAGCGCACCTTCGAATCGAAGCCGATGCACAGCATGTCGGGAGCGCTGCGCACGGCGACGAAAATCGCTTTCAGCTTTTCGCAAACGCGGAACCCGGCGGCCGGATATTTGCCGTCGGTCGGCAGCGGATACGATTGGATCAACTTCCCTTGACCGCTCATGCGCACGATGCGGTTGCGATGCTGATCGAGGGCGTAGAAATCGCCGCTCGGGCCGGCTTCGACGCCGGCGGGCGCGTCCCACCCAACCTGATCGCTGACCAAAAAGTCGGTCGCCGCGCCGGTCTTCTGAAACAGCTTATCGTAGAACGCCACTTGATGGGAAAAATGGCCGTTCGCGCTGGCAATCTGTCCGTCGTGGTCGGCCGTGGCGTTGTTGATGGCCGGCACCGCCTGGCCGCCGAGCTTGTCGTGCCCGTCGCGGCCGACGCGGAGAATGTAGCCGCTGTCGTGCCCTGCGGAGGTGAGATAGACCATCCCATCCTGCCCGATCGTCATATCGGCAACCGCGCAATTGAAGCTCGGGTCTTCGCGCGAAATGATTTGCTCGACCGTGGCAATCGCCGGTTTATCCGCGGCCATCGAGGTCGCCGCGAGCGAAGCCGAAAATACCAACCCCAGAACAGCAGCATGCCGTTTCATGCGCACCTCCCGCCGAGTCGATGGCAAGCCAGAAGCCGTTTAGCGTAAGCAAGACGGTGCCTCGACACAACGCGCTGCCGGACAAGGCAGCAGCGGCACCTAACGCGAATAGAATAAGCCGCCAGCAGAGCTTCGACGCGGGTTGTCAGGCTGAAAAGCCCGACCTACGTGTCTACCCGTTATCGCCTTCGGTCGATGTTCGGCGCGTGTCGCTCGATGCGCTGGCGGCATTCCATTTCCAGCCGCGGATCGAGGGGAGATCGTCGCCGTGCTTGGCGATGTAGGCTTTGTGGTCGATCAGCTTTTCGTGCATCGCCTGTTTGAAATAGGCGGCTCGCGCTCCTAATTGCGGCAAGCGATCGATTACGTCTTCGACCAAGTGAAAGCGATCGAGATCGTTGAGCACGACCATGTCGAACGGCGTCGTGGTCGTGCCTTCTTCCTTGTAGCCGCGGACGTGCATGTTCTTGTGATTCGTGCGGCGATAGGTGAGCCGATGGATCAGCCACGGATAACCATGGAAGGCAAAAATGATCGGCTTGTCTTTGGTGAACAGGGCGTCGAAATCGCGATCGGTCAGGCCGTTGGGATGCTCGCTGGCGGGCTGCAGCTTCATCAGGTTGACGACGTTGACCACCCGCACCCGCAACTCCGGCAAATGATGGCGGAGCAATTCGACGGCGGCCAAGGTTTCCAGCGTCGGCACGTCGCCGCAGCAGGCCATGACGACATCGGGCTCGGCGTCGTGATCGCTGCTCGCCCACGGCCAGATGCCCAATCCTTCGGTGCAATGCTTGACGGCCTGATCCATCGTCAGCCATTGCGGCGCGGGCTGCTTGCCCGCCACGACCACGTTGACATAGTTGCGGCTGCGCAAGCAATGGTCGGTCACGGAGAGGAGCGTATTGGCATCGGGCGGTAGAAAGACACGAATCACTTCCGCTTTCTTATTCACCACGTGGTCGATGAACCCGGGATCTTGGTGGCTGAACCCGTTGTGGTCTTGCCGCCAGACGTGTGAACTGAGCAGATAGTTGAACGAGGCGATCGGCCGGCGCCAGCGGATTTGGTTGCACACCTTGAGCCACTTGGCGTGCTGATTGAACATCGAATCGATGATGTGGATAAACGCTTCGTAGCAGGAAAGGAATCCATGCCGGCCGGTGAGCAAATATCCTTCGAGCCAGCCTTGGCATTGATGCTCGCTGAGCACCTCCATCACGCGGCCATCCGGCGAGAGGTGGTCGTCTTCGGGATAGATCTCGGCCATGTAGCAGCGGTTGGTCACATCCAACACGTCTTGCCAGCGGTTGGAATTGTTTTCGTCGGGGCTGAACAGGCGGAAATTCTCGCACTCCAGATTCAGCTTCATCACGTCGCGCAAAAACTTCCCCATCACCGCCGTCGCCTCGACATTCGTCGCCCCCGGGCTGGGCACATCGACAGCGTAGTCTTGGAAATCGGGCAGCTTCAGATCACGCAGCAGCAAGCCGCCATTGGCATGCGGATTGTCGCTCATGCGGCGCGTGCCGCACGGGGCGAGTTCGGCTAGCTCCGGATCAAAACGGCCAAGGGCGTCGAACAACTCTTCCGGCCCGTACGATTTCATCCATCGTTCGAGAATGGTGAGATGCTCGGGCTTGCTCATGTCGGACATGGGCACCTGGTGCGAACGCCAGTAGTCTTCGCACTTCTTGCCGTCGATTTCCGCAGGGCAGGTCCAACCCTTGGGCGTGCGGAGGACGATCATCGGCCACTGCGGTCGTTTGAGATTGCCGTTGTCGCGGGCATCGGCCCAAATGCTTTGGATCTCGGCGACGACCGAGTCCATCGCCGCGGCAAGCTGCTGATGCACAAGCTGCGGATCGTGGCCTTCGACGAAATAGGGTTTGTAGCCCATCCCTTCGAAGAATTTCTGCAATTCTTCGCGCGGGATTCGTGCCAGAAAACAGGGATTGGCGATCTTGTAGCCGTTGAGGTGCAAGATCGGCAGCACGGCGCCGTCGCGGGCCGGGTTGAGGAACTTGTTGCTGTGCCAGCCGGTGGCCAGGGCGCCGGTTTCGGCTTCGCCATCGCCGACCACGCAGGCCACGATCAGATTGGGATTGTCGAACGCGGCGCCGAAGGCATGGCTCAAGGCATAGCCCAACTCGCCTCCTTCGTGGATGCTGCCGGGCGTTTCCGGGGCAACGTGGCTTGGAATGCCGCCGGGAAAGCTGAACTGCTTGAACAGCCGTTGCATTCCGCCGAGGTCTTGGCTGATGTTCGGATAATATTCGCTATAGGTCCCTTCGAGGTAGGCATTCGCCACGATCGCCGGGCCGCCGTGGCCTGGCCCGATGATATAGATCATCTCCAGATCGTCGCGCTTGATGACTCGGTTGAGATGGACATAGAGCATATTCAGCCCCGGCGTGGTTCCCCAATGGCCAAGCAGCCGTGGCTTGATGTGCTCCAATCGCAATGGCTCGCGCAACAGCGGATTGTCGAGCAAATAGATTTGCCCGACGGAAAGATAATTGGCCGCCCGCCAGTAGCGATGCATCTTCAAGAGCACGTCAGCCGACAAGGGGGCGTTCGTAGCGCCGGCGGGGCTGGCGGTATTGCCTTTGGTTGCTTGTGTTGCCGGCTTGAGGAGGGTGGCCATTGCTCGATACTCCATTTCGGGATGGTGGGCAGCCGGCGCCAGCCGGGTGAGCGATTGAGACGACGCCAAGAGACGATGTTCCGTTCGGTCCAGATCACGCGCGTCTGCCGCGACGCACCAGAGGCCAGTTTACGCGTCCCGTGCCGGTCGGCAAAGGACCTTCCTGGCCGGTGAGTGTTTGGAATTCAGCAACGCGCGAAAACGGGTGATACACGGTGCGCCGGTTGCCAGTGCTGCCTGGTCCAGCAGTGGCAACCACTTCAGGGCGAGCGAGCAGGGATACCCAAGACAGGCGCGGCGAATTGTGCCGGTTCGCTGGTTGACATCGGTTCGACCATGCGATCATATTTTGGAGCCCGCTAAACTCGTCGCATTGCGCGGCATTTGCCCCTGCTGCCGCGGAATCGATCTTCGGGAACCGCTTGCAATGGAAGGACCACGAACGGTTGAATCGCAACAACCGGCCCCTCCGACCGCCGGTATAGTGGCGAACGCGGCGGCAAACGCCACGCCCAATTCCGCTGCCGACGAGCATCATCCCTATGTTCCCGACGAAGCGCGACTTCCCGAATTCACTTGGGGCGCGGTCGTCGCGGGGGCACTGCTGGGCATTGTCTTTGGAGCCTCGTCGCTATATTTGGTGCTCAAAGTCGGGCTGACTGTTTCGGCATCGATCCCCGTGGCGGTGCTCTCGATCACGCTCTTTCGCGTGCTCGCAAAAGTGTTCGGCCTGCGCAGCGCGACGATCTTGGAAAACAACATCGTGCAAACCGCCGGCTCGGCAGGCGAATCGATCGCTTTCGGCGTCGGCGTGACGATGCCGGCCCTGATGATCCTGGGCTTCGAAATGGATGTCGGACGGGTGATGGTCGTGGCGGTGCTTGGCGGACTGCTGGGAATCTTCATGATGATCCCGCTGCGGCGAACCTACATCGTTCGCCAGCATCGAACGCTCAAATATCCCGAAGGCACCGCCTGCGCCGACGTGCTGATCGTCGGAGAGCAAGGCGGGGCGACGGCAAAGACCGTGTTTGCCGGATTCGGCGTGGCGGCCGTTTACCAATTTCTTTTGCTGGGGATGAACCTTTGGAAAGAAACCCCGTCGCGGGCCATCGCGTGGTTTAAAGGGGCGGTGCCGTCGATCGAAGTGAATCCCGCACTGCTCGGCGTCGGCTATATCATCGGCACGCGGATTTCATGCGTGATGGCCGGCGGCGGCGTGTTGGCGTGGCTGGTGTTCGCCCCAGCGATTCATTTCTTCGGCGATTCGCTCGACAAGCCGCTCTATCCGGGCAAGACAAAAATCAGCCGGATGAGCGAAAACGAACTTCGCGACAAATACATGCTCTACATCGGCACGGGGGCGGTCGCCGCCGGCGGCGTGTTTAGCTTGATGCAAGCGATGCCGCTGATCATCGGCTCATTGATGGGAAGCGTGAAGGATTTCCGCAGCGCTCGGGGCCGGGCCGCCGCCGCATCGGCCACTAGCACACAACCAGCCGGCCAACCCGTCACCCAACTAACGCCGCGGCGCACCGATCAAGACTTGCCGCTGTGGCTCGTCGGCGCGGGGGGCATGTCGCTGGTGCTCGCGATTTGGGCCACGCAGCCGCTGCATGACTACGTCTTCTCGTGGGTTCCCGATCTGCACATGAATCTCGTCGGTGCGGCGCTGATCGTGCTGTTCGGATTTCTCTTCGTCACCGTCTCCTCGCGATTGACCGGCGAAATCGGCTCGTCGAGCAATCCGATCTCCGGCATGACCGTGGCCACTCTCTTGCTGACGTGCCTGATCTTCTACGCCCTCGGCTGGACCACGGCCGATTTCCGGCTCGCGGCTCTGAGCGTGGCGGCGATCGTGTGCGTGGCGGCCTCGAATGCCGGCACCACTTCGCAAGATCTCAAAACCGGTTATCTCGTTGGGGCAACGCCGCGCAAGCAACAATGGGCCATCATCATCGGCGCGATCACATCGGCATTGGTGATCGGAGCGATTCTGATCGTGTTGAACCGAGCCAGCACGGTCTACACCACCCGGCAACTCCCGCAACCCGCCAAGCCGATCGACCCCGCGAATCTGACCGAGCTCGAACGGGCCCCCGGCGATCCGACGCCCTATCACGTTTGGCGCGTGCGCGAGGGAGAAGTATCGGACGTGCCGGCGGGCAAGTATCTCGTCAACGACGCCGGCAAAATTAAATACCTCGTCGATCCCGGCATCAACGGCAAGGTGCGGCAGCGCGACAACGGCGAAGCGGTCCAGAAGTTCGACGCCCCCAAGGCCGTGCTGATGGCCCAGATTGTCGACGGCATCTTGAACCCAAAGGTGACGATGCCGTGGGTGCTTGTGATGCTCGGTGTGTTCATTGCCGTGGTGCTCGAGATGTGCGGCGTGTCGTCGCTGCCGTTTGCCGTCGGCGTCTATCTGCCGCTTTCGACGTCAACGCCGATCCTCGCCGGTGGATTGGTGCGGTGGGTCGTCGATCGCCGGCAGCGTTCGGTCGCCGGGCGGAAGGCGAGCGAAGCGGAGTCGGAATCCAGTCCCGGCGTGCTGCTCTCGACCGGTTACATCGCCGGCGGGACGATCGCGGGCGTGCTCGTCGCGCTGATGTCGTTCGATAGCCATCTCACCGATCGGCTTTCGCAATGGCAGTATCGGCAGATTGCCGTGTCGCAGGCCCCAACGCTCGACGAGCAGCTTCGCGACGCGGCGAGCGAAGATCTGCGGCTTTCGCCCGAGTCGGCCAAGACACATGCCGCGGAGATCGACGAGCAAGCGAAAGAGATTCGCGAACTGAATAAGGCCGCATTCCCGCGCTACGCCATCGTTCCGGCCGGCACGCGGATTGTCTTGCCCGACGACAGCCGCACGCTTGTTGCCGAGAAATCGCAATTGGGCGACGTGGCGAAAGACCTCTTGGGCAGCCCGGGCCAGGCGTCGCAGCTATTGGATTTGAATGACAAACAGCTTTCGTTCCCCAAGCGACTCCCCGCCGGAACGCTGCTGAAAGTGCCGCAGCGCAATTGGCCGGCGATGACCGCCTTCGCCATTCTCTGTGCATTGCTCCTGGCGGTTGGGCTGCGAAAGCCGCCGGCGGCAACGTAGCACCCGGCAACGCTTGCGCGCCATGCTCACGGGGCCGAGCCGTAGGCACGGCTCCCCGAATTCCAGATGCCGAAGTTGTTTTCTCCGGCAACTTAGGGTCGATCGAAAGATAGCTTCAAAGCACCCTATTCCCCTCGCGGGAAAGGAGAGGGTGAGGGGGGCAAAGAAGCGGAAGTTATTTTTCGGTCGATCCTTTGCGTTGCGGTTCGGCCTCAGCGTTAACGCTTCGCAGGCGTATCGGCCAAGTGCGATTGCATACGCCCGAGCGCGGCGATCAAATCCGCCATCTCGGTTTCCAACGTCTGCGCCGCCTCGGGCGATAAGCTGCCGTAGCCGCGCATCGATTTCGGCCCCAGTTCTTCCAGCGAAACGATCGCGGTCAACAGCGCGCTGCGTGCGGCCCATACCGAGCTCAAAGTTGGCTCGGCCAAGGGAATGCCGTGCCGTTGCATGAACGCCTGCATTGCCGCTCGATAACGCGCCGCGTCTTCGGCGAAACTGACGAACTGCTCGGGCGCGGCATCACTAATGTGCATCGAAAATGGCGACCGTGGCCCGGCCGGATCGAGCATGACCAGGGCTCGCGAAAGCATTTCGTCGATCGCCTCGAAGGTGACTCGGATCCGGGCCTTGTGATTTTCGTTGAACAATGTCATCGTTTTGCAGATTTGTACATTCATTCCATTGAGCCAGAAGATACGACCGACGATCGGTCGGATGATTCTATGGCAGATTCTCGGGAAGAAAAACCGCGCCGCGGACGTTGGCTCAACCGGACGATCCTGGCCATCGGCCTGGCCAGCCTGCTCTCCGACATGGGACACGAGATGGGCAGCGTCGCCATGCCGGCGCTGTTGACGGCTCTCGGGGTCGCCAACGCGTCGGCCCTGTTGGGCTTGATCGAAGGTCTCGCCGACGGTGCCGCCAGCTTTGCCAAGCTCTACTCGGGCCTTTATAGCGACCGGCTCCAACGCCGAAAACCCTTGGCCGTGGCCGGTTATTTTGTAACCGCGTTCGGGATGGCGAGCTTCGCGCTGGCGACGCAATGGTGGCATGTCCTCTTCGGACGGGTCGGGGCGTGGATCGGACGCGGAGCTCGTTCGCCGGTGCGCAAAGTTCTTTTGGCCGAGGCGAGCACGCCCGAATCGTACGGCCGCGCGTTTGGATTGGACCGATCGATGGACAGTGCCGGGGCCGTGGTTGGGCCGCTGCTGGCAGCGCTTTTCATGCGGAAGCTGGTCGCGCCCGGGCTCGCAGGCTTGCAGTGGCTATTCGCGTTCACCTTCATTCCCGGCTCGCTCGCCGCGTTGTCGATCGGCTTGTTGGTGCGCGAGGGCCCGCATCCGCCGAAGCCGCACGCTCGGCTGTGGAAAAATCTCGGCGCGCTACCACGTCCGTTCAAGGAATACCTGCTTGGGATCGGGATTGCCGGGCTGGGAGATTTTTCGAACACGCTGCTGATTCTGTGGGCTACCCAGGCATGGCAAAAACGCTACGGGCTCGACGCCGCGGCCGCGCAAGCGATCCTCTTCTACGTCGGCTACAACGTTGTTTACACGATTTCGTGCTACGCGGCTGGCTGGTTAGCCGACCGGTTTGCAAAGCATTGGGTCTTGGCCGTGGGATATGGTCTGGCCGCCGTTCCGGCCGTGGCCCTATTGCTGCCAGGCGATTCGCCGCTGAAATTCGCGATCGTGTTCGGATTCTCCGGGCTGTATATGGGCCTTTGGGAAACGGTCGAGAGTGCCACCGCCGCGACGCTGCTGCCCGGGGAAATACGCGGCACCGGTTTTGGCGCCCTGGAAACCGTCAGCGGCCTGGGGGACATTTTTTCGAGCGTGATGATCGGCTGGCTGTGGACGATCTCTCGCGGCGGCGCGATGGGCTTCGTCATTCTTACATCGCTCGCCGGCGCCGCGATCGTCGCCCATGTCGGAAGGCGGTCGCTGCGGCGCGAGGCGCGTTAAGCTCGGCCGAAAAATAACTTCCGCTTTTTGAACCCCTCACCCTACCCTCTCCCGCAAGGGGAGAGGGGTCTGCGGAGAAGTTATTTTTCGGCCAAGCCTTAGCCGTTTCAGGCGGACCGTAAGGGGGCAGTGGCACCAAGGGCCGACCTTAGAAATTCGTGGACCTATTACTAGCGGCGACGCATCGCGGCGGTCGGGGATAGGTTCGCGGCCCAGAAGGCGGGATACGCCGCTCCTGCCATGCCCACCAACAGCGCCATCGACAGGCCCTTGAGCATCACGATTGGCGCGATGCGCCCGGAAATTATGCCCGACGTGGCGGGAAACTGCGTGAGCCAATGATTCAGGCAAATCGCCGCGACAATTCCGGCCACCGCGCCGGCAGCGCTCAATGCAAGCGATTCGCTAAGCACCAGCCCCACCACCCGACGGCGCGACCAACCGACGGCCCGCAACGTGCCGATCTCGCGCACCCGTTCGGCCACCGACATCGCCATCGTGTTGAGCATTCCGATCGCGCCGATCACGATTGCGATCCAAGCGATGACCCATGCGACCCGCTGCGCCATGCCGATTTCGTCGAAGCTCTTGACATATTGCGCGGCGGGCAAAGCGACCAGCGTCGGATCGAGCCGGGCGATCCATCGCTCGACCTCGGCCGCGACCCACGGACTCGTCGCGCCGTGCACCGAAACACTGAAATCGGTCACTTGCCGCGTTTTCATCAGTTGCTGCATTTCGGCAAGCGGCAAGAACACGGCCCCCGCTTCATACACGTTGGCGCTGTCGACGACTCCGACCACCTGCAATTGCTGGCCGTAGAGCAGCAGCAGATCGCCAGGCCGAAGATGTGTGCTGGCTGCGAGCGATCGGCCGATCAGCGCTTGCTGCCGGTCGTATGGGCTCAATCGCCGGCCGTGCAACAGGGGCAAGCGGCCGAACAATCGGCAGCCGGGCTCCCAGCCGATCACGATTAAGCGGTCGAGGTCGTATTGCGGCAGCGACAGCACGTCGGCTTGCCCCGGCAATGCATCGCGAACGCCGGGCAGTTGTCGCAATTCGTCGCCGACCGCGTCGTCGAGCAGCCGATTCAGATTATGGGCATTGCCGCGGCGCTGCACGATCAGATCGACGCGACGGCTGTTGTACAGATCGATGTACGAACGCTCGAAGCCGTCGGTGATGCCGACGAACGACACCACAGTCGTCACCGCGACCGCCAGCCCACTTGCGGTGAGCAGCGATCGCGCCGGGCGGCGCAGCAGATTCCGCCAGATAATGGTCGCCAGCCGCATCCTGCGGCCTCCGTCTTTGCAGTTCGTCCGTGAACCGAGGGGGAATGCCGTCGCCCAGCTTTTCTCAGGCCGGCAGTCTCACCAAGGGGCGTTATCTTGCCCGGCACCCGGCGGCGGTGTCAATCTCGGTTGCCCGCCGGCCGGCCGTTCATGCTTGCATCTTGCCGACGGCTTTGTCGGAGATGTCTTTGCGGCACCAGGCGCCTTCCCAGCGGATCTGCTTGACGGCAGTGTAGGCGGAAAGCTTGGCCGCCGAAGTCGTGGCCCCAAGAGCCGTGACCGCCAGCACCCGGCCGCCGTTGGTGACAATTCGCCCATCCGCTTTCGCGGTGCCGGCATGAAACACTTTGACATCCGGCAACTTGGCGGCCTCCTCCAAGCCGCGAATCGGCAGCCCCCGTTCGTATTCGCCGGGATAGCCGCCGCTGGCCATGACGACGCACACCGCGGGCCGCGGGTCCCACTGGAGCGGATCGATCTGGTCGAGTCGGCCGTCGACGGTCGCTTCGAGCACGTCGAGCAAGTCGCTCTTGAGCCGCATCAACAGCGGCTCGCATTCGGGATCGCCGAACCGCACGTTGAATTCGAGCACCTTTGGCCCCTGATTCGTCATCATCAATCCGGCATAGAGAACGCCGCGGAAGGGGCGGCGTGCGCGTTTCATCGCATGCACCGTCGGCACCAACACCTGCTCTTCGATCCGCCGCAGATCGGCATCGCTGACCGCGGGCGTCGGGCAATACGCCCCCATTCCGCCGGTGTTCGGCCCCGTGTCGCCGTCGAATGCCGCCTTGTGGTCTTGCGCCGGGGGAAGCGTGACGATCGTGCGGCCGTCGGTGATCGCCAGTACGCTCGCCTCTTGGCCATCCAACCGCTCTTCCACGACGATCTGATTTCCGGCATCGCCGAACAGCCGGTCGCGAGCGATTTTTTGCACCGCGTCGATCGCTTCGCTACGGCCCTTGCAGACGAACACCCCCTTGCCCGCCGCCAATCCGTCTGCCTTCACCACGACCGGCACATCCTCGCGGTCGCGGACAAACGTGGTGGCGCGATTGGGATCGCGAAAGACTTGATAATCGGCCGTGGGCACGTCGGCACGGCGGAGCAAGTTCTTGCAAAAAACTTTGCTCCCCTCGAGTTCGGCCGCAGCGCGGCTCGGGCCGAAAATTTTCAGCCGCTCGGCCACGAACGCATCGACGATGCCGGCCGTCAGCGGCACTTCCGGGCCGACCACGGTCAGGCCGATTCCATTTTGCTTCGCGAATTTGATGAGCCGCGGGAAATCGGTCGGCGAGAGATCGACATTCTCCCCCTCGGCTTCGGTGCCCGCGTTGCCCGGGGCGATAAACAGGCGCTCGACGCGGCTGCTTTGCGCGATTTTCCAAGCGAGCGCGTGTTCGCGCCCGCCGCTGCCAACCACTAGAACTTTCATCGTCGGCTGGCTCCTCAAAGATGGCCCATCAAGGACAGAGTTGCCGACTGGACAGGGCAACCAACGGCAGTCCGAAAATCTGACGTTTCCGGTGGCGCTGTTCGAATCTGTCGCTCGACAAAACGTTTTGGCCCTGAAGCGATGTTATCCGTCGCTTCGGCGGCGGTCAATTCGGAGCGGAGTGGACCTTGAATGGCAAGGGTTCAAGCGGAGTTCGGCGACACGCTGGCACGAACACGCGCCGCAAACAGCGAAGTCGCAAGCGCGTTGCAACACCCCTAATTCGATTGTCTTGCGGGTGTGCGATCGAAGCGTCATAATAATTTTTGTTCGATAGCTCTCATGCCATCGCTGTGGTTCGGGCGTGTCGCAGAGAGCGTCTTTTGCCGGCGCTGCGTTCGTGTGGCGGGCGAACGAGTCGGTTGGCTGGCCCGCTGGTGGGGCCGCTAACCCGTTCTGGCAGTTGACAAAACATGAGCTTTGGCTACAACTGGGGCGCATTCGTGAAAAATGTCACAAGGTCCTAAGGCCCCACAACGCCTAGAGTTGTGCCCAGGTCTTTCGGTCGCGACATTTTTGGTGGACGACATTGCAACACGTGACTGACCTCCTTGCGAGGTCGCGGGGTTTGTTCTATGGCGGATGAGAAGAAACGATTATCGGTCGCCGAGATGCTCGCGGCCGCGCGAAAAGCAGATGCAGATCGTAAATCGGCTGAGGGTGCGGGTGAATCTGCAGCAGAATCCAAGCCTGCTGCGGAGGCCGGACCTTCAGAAGTAGCAGTTCCCGAAGCGGAAGTCGTGGCCGAATCTCCGCCGATTTCCAAGCCGGCCGCGGCGAAGCCCAAACCGGCCACTTCCGCAAAAAGCGGCGGCGGACGATTGAGTGTCGCCGAGATGATGGCCGCAGCGCGGGCCGATAAAGAACGTCTCGCCGCGGGTGAAGCCCCGGCTGCCGCTGCAAAACCTGCGACTGCTACGCCGGCTGCTAAACCGGCTGCGGCGAAGCCGGCCGCCGCCAAAGCTGCAGCGGCGACTCCGAAACCCGCGGCTGCCGAAAAGGCTGCCGAAAAAGTTGCTGCAAAGCCCGCATCCAAAGCTCTGGCGGAACCACTGCCGTCGGCAAGTATCCTTGCCGCTGCTCGCGGCGAAAAGCCCGGCCCGATGACGAAGGCGGAAGCTGCCGCACGACCGCCGGCGGCTCGCGCGCCGGCCACCGCTGCGAAAGCGAAGCTGGCGGTTCCGCCGATGCCGCCGAAGCCGGCGTATGCCGTGCCAAAGCCGAAGACGGCAGCCACCGAAGAGCGGCGCGGCGTGTTGGCATTGCTGGTCGGCTCGTTTCTCGGGCTCGGTTTCACCGCGCTCTCGGTGACCGGCGGCGTCTGGTCGCTGTTGACCGCGCGGTTCATGTTCCCGAATGTGCTGAACGAGCCGCCGAGCAAGTTCCCCGTCGGCCCGCCCGACAGCATCTCCGCTGGTCAAGTGGAAACGAAATACAAGTCGCAGCACGTTTGGATCGTGAACTACGAATACAAGGGGAAGAAAGAGATTTTCGCCCTGCGGACCGTATGCACGCACTTGGGCTGCACGCCGAACTGGCTCGAAGGGGAACAGAAATTCAAGTGCCCCTGCCATGGCAGCGGGTACTACAAAGACGGCGTCAATTTCGAAGGACCGGCCCCACGTCCGCTCGAGCGCTATGCAATCCACATCGGCGACGACGGACAGTTGGAAGTCGACACCAGCAAAACATTCCACGAAGAACTCGGCCAATGGACGGATCCCAATTCCTTCGTGCCGGTCTAATCCGGCACACTAGCCCGAAGCGTTAGCGAGGACGGCGCCACGAGCCGCGCTCCTCGCTTACGCTTCGGGCTGGTATGAGTGACGCGGACTTTTCGGGCTGCTTTGAACCATCTATTTCCGATCCCACCGATGGCAAGTTCGATCCTCTAGAATAAAAAAATCGCATGGCCCTGGGCGACACGATTCGCAATTCGCAGCTTTGGAAAAGCGTCTTTCGGCATCCGATGCCGGTCGACCGCCGCAACCGCATCGTGGTGATGTTGACCAACTTCTTTTTGCACCTTCATCCGGTGTCGGTCAAGAAACAAGGAATTGCGCTAAGCTACACGTGGTGCATGGGGGGCGTCACGTTTTTTCTGTTTCTGGTCGAAACCGTAACCGGCGTGCTGCTGATGTTTTACTACCGCCCGACGTTGGAATGGGCCTATCAAGACATGCAGGCATTGCGCGCCGTCACCAGCCTCGGCATTCTGCGCGAATTGCATCGTTGGGGCGCGCATGCGATGGTGATCACCGTCTGGCTGCACATGTATCGCGTGTTTCTCACCGGCAGCTACAAACCGCCGCGCGAATTCAATTGGGTGGTGGGCGTGATTCTGCTATTGCTGACGCTACTGTTGTCGTTCACCGGGTATTTGCTCCCCTGGGATCAATTGGCGATTTGGGCGATCACGGTCGGCTCGAACATGGCCCGGGCCACGCCAATTCTGGGCCACGAAGGGCCGCTGCACCAACTGCCGAAATTGGCGGGCATTGATATGATCACCAACGGTTCCGACGCCCGGTATGCGCTCTTGGGCGAGCGCAACGTGGGCGAGGTGACGCTGAATCGATTTTACGTGTTGCATTGCGTCGCGATTCCGCTGGCCGTGTCGCTCCTGTTGGCAATCCATTTCTGGCGGGTGCGCAAAGATGGCGGCATCAGCGCGCCGCTGTAGCTATGCGGCACGCGGCGTAAATGACGAATGACGAAGAAGGTTACAGACTTAAGGCTACAGACGACAGGACGCGCGGCGTCCGTCCTTGCTTCGTGCCTCAAGCCTATAGCCTCAAGCCTGTAGCCTCTTGGACCTTAGCATGCTGTTCGCCACCGTGGATCCCGATATCAACGTCACGTCGATCGCCGGCGGACTGGGGATTTTCTATCTCCTGCTGGCGACGATGAACGGGGTGATGGCCCTCTATCTGTGGCAGAAGGCCAAGCGGCCGCAGGCGGCGCTGGTGTGGACGATCATCGCCGTCGCGTTCGTGATCATGGCGCCGCTGGCGATGAGCGGCGATCCGTATTGGGTTCCGCAACGGCCCTATTGGTTCAAAGAATTGAGCATGCTGCTCAGCGGCAAGACCGGGGCCGTGGTCTATAGCCTCGGCACGACGCTGATGCTCGTCGTCCTGTATGTCTTCCGGCGATTTTTCGTTCAGCCGCTCGTGGCTTGGAGCCTGCTGAATGCGGCCCTTCTGCTGATGGGCCTGTGCGCGGTCGACAAGAATTTCCAGGCGATCGTCACCAAGCCCGACAATGTGCCGATCGTCGCGCTCGTGTTTCTTCTTGGATTTTTCACTTGGCTGGGTACGGCCAAGGCGGTGAAAAACGACGATCGCATCCGGCAGGGCTTGCCGCCGCTGGAAAAGCTCGACGACGAAAAGGTGTTGGTGTGGCCCGACCTGGTTTACACCGAATTGATCTGCATGATCGCGATCACGACGTTGCTCTTGGTGTGGGCGATTTTGCTCAAGGCGCCGCTCGAAGCGCCGTCGAATCCGTTCAAAACGCCGAACCCGTCGAAGGCCCCGTGGTACTTTTTGGGCCTGCAAGAAATGCTCGTCTATTTCGATCCGTGGTACGCCGGCGTGGTGCTGCCGAGCCTCGTGATCTTCGGGCTGATGGCAATTCCGTTCTTGGATTTCAACAAGCTTGGCAACGGCTACTACACGATCGAGCAGCGCAAGTTCAGCTATCTCGTGTTTCAGCTCGGCTTTTTGGAGCTGTGGGTGACGCTGATCATCTTGGGCACGTTTTTGCGCGGCCCGAATTGGAACTTTTTCTCGCCGCTGGAGCGCTGGGATCCGCACAAGGTCGAAGTGCTGAACAACGTCGATTTGTCGCAATATTTTTGGATCGGCCTGCTGGGCAAGGCCCTGCCTCACGCGCCTGCCGGCAGCAGCGCCCTGACGGAATTAAGCTTCATCCTGAAGCGCGAATGGCTGGGGATTGCCGGGCTGGCGGTGTATTTCGTCGCCTTGCCGCCGCTGATGGCCACGACCATCTTCCGCCGTATGTTCGTGAAGCTCGGCTTCCTGCGCTATATGTTGATGTCGAACCTGTTGCTCTTGATGCTCACGTTGCCGCTAAAGATGGTTCTGCGTTGGACGCTGAACATGAAATACATCGTGCATATCCCCGAATATTTTTTGAATTTCTGACCGCCGATCGCTCAATGTAGCAGGCACACGCCGTGTGCCGTCTGCCGTGGAGCCCGGCAAACGGCGCGCGGAGCGTGCCCGCTACGCAAACCAGATACCCCATGCCTGCAAACGAACAAACTTGGCGCGACTCCAAGCTGATGCACACCGTCTTCGCGGTCTCGGCCGTGCTGATGTTGTTGGCGACGGTTTGGATGATGGGCGACGACAACGATCGCCCGTGGAAAGACTATCAGCGCAAATTTAATAATCTCGATCTCTGGACGACCGACGCCCGAATCACCGAACAGCGCTCGTCGGAATATGAGGCGAAGCTCGAGCAACTGGAACAAGCGGTCAAGGACGCGCAGGCGATTTTTACCGTCAGCGATGAGGCCGCGGCCCGAGAGTTCGTTCGACTCGATCGCCAGTTCACCGACGAGATGGCTCAATTGGTGAAAGACGCCGACCGCAATTTCCCGGTGACTCGCGACCAGGCGACCGATGCGCAAATCGTCCGCGATGCGGCCAATTTGTTGAAGGTCAAGGACGCCGACGCGATCCGCCGCGACCGGGAAGAACTGCTCAAGCGAATGAACGATGTGGTTTCGCACTACACGTTTCGCGAAGATCATTTCACCCAAGAAACCAAAGACAACAAGGCCGAGTTGAGCGCTCGGCAGTCGGAATTCGACCAATCGGTCGGACAAATCCCGCCCGGCCAGACGGAATCGCAGCGGCACGAAGTGCTCGCCCGCCGGCAGGCCGCCGTCGACGCCGCGCAGCGCGAGGCCGACATCTCGACCGCCCTCAAGGACAAAGCCACCGCTCAACGCAAGGAAATGGAGCGCGTTCGCGGCCTTGTAACCGCCGCGGAGGACAATGCGAATGACGCCGTTGCCAAACACCGAACGAACGTGAAGCAATTGACGGGCACGGCCGAAGAGCACGCCATGAATTTCGGCAAGGAATTGGTCGAGCTACCGGTGCTCGACGCTTTCAACAGCCCGCTGAAAATCGACAATCGCTGGCTGCCGGATCTGCCCTGGAACAACAATTTCAAGGAAGTGGCGCGGTTCGACCGCTGCGGCACGTGCCACCTGGGCATGACGAAAACACAGCCGGGCTCGGCCATCGAGCCGGCGTATCCGAAAATGCCCGACGAGCCGCAAAAATTCGTGCTCGCCACGCCGGCAAAGGCCCCGCCGGCGGCCTCTGGAAAAGACCGGCCGACCTTGGAATCCGTCTACGGATTCACCTTGGCTCCCCGCGGCGCTCTGAATGCCGACGATGTGACGATCTACGCCGTCTATCCGCGCACGCTCGCCGCTGCGGCCGGCTTGATGGGGGGCGACGTGATCGCGGCAGTCGGCGATGGCCGGGTGATGCATCCGCAGCAGGTGGAGCATTATTTGCTCGAAACGGTAACCTGGGGGCAACCGCTGACGCTCTCGATCCGCCGCGGCGTGCCGCATCCTTATGCCAGCCATCCGCGATTGGATTTGTATCTCGGCAGCTTGAGCCCGCATCCGGTTGATAAGTTCGGCTGTTCGATCTGCCATCAAGGGCAAGGGAGCGAAACGTCGTTCAAATGGGCCACCCACACGCCGAACGATCTCATTCAAGCGGGAAAATGGACGCAAGCCTACGGTTGGTTTCGCAACGAGAATTGGACATGGCCGATGTTCCCGAAACGGTTCGTGGAAAGCGGCTGCCTGAAATGCCATCACGACGTGATCGATCTCGCTCCGAGCGCGAAATATCCTGATCCACCCGCCCCCAAGCTGATCGCCGGCTATGAAACGATTCGCCGCTACGGTTGCTTCGGCTGCCACGAGATCAATGGCTATGCCGGCGCCGAGAAGCGCATCGGCCCCGATCTGCGCTTGGAGCCGAATTTCTACGCCGCCGCCGAGCAATTGAGGAACGATCCCGGCTTGGCCAAGCTCGACAAGCATGCTCCCGAATGGGCCGACGACGTCGCCCAGCGCGACGACACCTACGCCCGGCATCGCTTGTATGAATTGGTCGCCGCCGACGCGCGAAAAGCGAAAGCCGCCCAAACCGATAAAAATGCCCCGAAGCCGGTATTGCGGGCCGATTCACATCGGCTCGAATCCGTGTTGAAAGATGTCGATCAGCCGGGCACGCAGCGCAAGGTCGGCCCCAGCCTGCGGCATGTGGCCAGCAAGTTGTCCTACGATTTTCTGGTGAGCTGGATTGCCAACCCGCAGAATTTCCGCCCTGGTACGCGCATGCCGCGGTTCTTCGGCCTGTGGGACCATTTGGATGGCGCGGGCCTGGCCGAGTCGAAGCGGCTCGAGCCAATCGAGATTCGCGCTGTGGCGGAGTATCTGCTCAAAGACAGCCAGCCGTTTGAATACGCCGAGCCGCCGAAGGGAGTGAAGCCCGTTGCCGATTTGGACAAAGCGGGCCGCGACGCCGCCATCGCTCGAGGCAAGCATGTTTTCGAAACACGCGGCTGCCTCGCCTGCCACAGACACGTCGATTTCCCGCAGGCCCATGAAGAGCAGGGCCCCGATCTATCGCGGATCGGCGCCAAGCTGGCGACCAGTCCGCACGGGCGAGAATGGCTTTATAGCTGGGTGCGGAATCCGAGCCGCTACCATCAGCACACCTTCATGCCCAACTTGTTCCTCGAACCGATCAAGGATTCCAGCGGCACGCAGACCGACCCGGCCGACGATGTGACGGAATTTTTGATGACGTCGCAGCAAGGCTGGAAACCCGAGATGCAACTGCCGGAAACAATGACGGCCGGCGACGAAAAATCGCTCAGCGATTTGGCACTCTTGTATCTCTCCGACAAATTCCCGGTCGAGACCGCCCGGCGATATTTGTGGGACGGCATCCCGGCCAGCCAGGGATACGGCGTGATCGGCGACGAAGCCGTGATCGTCAATCCCGAGCCGCCGCCGCCGGCGGGCGCGAGCGGCGCGGCGCACGGGAGCAACTTGTCGGGAGCCGAAACGGCAGCCGGCGAAAAGGCGGCGAACGAAAAGGTCGTCGGCGAATCGCCGGCCAACGAAAAAGCGGTCGAAAAAGCGCTCGAGCAATCCGAGGCCCAAAAGCAGGCTGGCCGCGTCGGCGCCGCGGAAGTGAAAGAAGAATCGCCCGACCACAAGCGCCGCCGCTTGGCCCGCACGATGGAATATGTCGGTCGCCGCACGATCGGCAAATACGGCTGCTTCGGCTGCCACGACATTCCCGGCTACGAAGACGCCAAGACGATCGGCACCGGCCTGGGCGATTGGGGCCGGAAAGATCCGGCCCGATTGGCCTTCGAAGAAATCATCGAATACGTGACCCATCATCCGAATGGCTTGCATTCGATGGGCGGCCCGGGAAGCGGCAAGCCTGCCGAGATCAAAGCCCCCAACGGACAGTTCGGCCAAACGGTGAATGCCGCCACGACCGCCTTGCCCGATCCCAACGCCGCCGCCCCCGGCACGATCGGCCGGCAGCCAATCTTGGCCGATGTGCCCCCCGCCGAGGAGCGCGACCTATCGCTCGAAGATCTGCCTAAGAACATCGGGTTTTTCATGAACGAGCTCCTGGAGGAGGATCGGACCGGCTTTCTCTGGCAAAAACTCCGTGCGCCGCGCAGCTTCGATTTCCGCAAGACCGGCGAACGGCCCTACAACGTCCGGCTCCGCATGCCGCAATTCACGTTTGCCGTGGATCCGAACGAGAATCAGACGAAGATCGAGCAGGTGATGACGTTCGTGCTCGGGCTGGTGTCGGAGCCGCCGCCGGCTGCCTACCTCGCCAAGCCGGATCCGCAAGAAGCGGCGATCGTGGCCGGCCGCAAGGTGATCGAGAAATACAATTGCACCGGTTGCCACACGCTTGAAATGGAGCGTTGGCTAATCCGCTATAAGCCCGACGATTTCGAGAAAGCGCCGAAGCTGGTCGATTACGACTTCGAGATTCCGCATTTCACGCCGAAGGAAATTGCCGATTCGAAGCTTACCGATCGCCGCGGCGACATGAAGACGCAGCTCGCCGGCATTCCGGTAGTGAGCGATCGGGATGGCCAGCCGGTGCGCTACAACGAAGACGACGACGTGATTCAACCGGGAGATGCCCCGTCGAAGGTTTATTATCGAATCGTGCTCTACGAAAATGCGCTCGTCGACGGGCAGCCGCGAGCCGTGAACACGCATCTGAAAGTGGCAGCGGATCAAATCGTCAGGAACTATCCCCCGCTGGGCGGTGATTTAGCGCGGATGCTGTTCCCGGTGGTGCTGGCCGACGAGGCCAAGACAAATCCGGCGGTGCGCAAGCAGGCCGATCAGGCCTGGGGTTGGCTGCCGCCGCCGCTGTTGGGCGAAGGGCGGAAGGTGCAAACCGATTGGCTGCACGATTTCCTGATGGATCCATTCCGGATCCGCCCGGCGGTCGTGCTACGGATGCCGAAGTTCAACATGTCGTCGGACGAAGCGAGCACGTTGGTGCATTATTTCGCCGCCCACGACAACGCCGAATATCCGTATGAATTCGATTTACGGAGCCGGGCCGACCATATCGAGCAGATGGAGGCCCAGCATCCGAATTATTTGGAAAGTGGTCTAAAGATCGTCACCGACAACAACTACTGCGTGAAGTGCCATTTGGTCGGCGATTATTCGCCGGGCGGCAGTCCGAAGCAGATGGGTCCGCGCTTGGACCGGGTTCATAGCCGGCTACGGCCCGACTACCTGCAGCGCTGGATCGGCGACCCGGCGCGGATTTTGCCGTACACGATCATGCCGGTGAATATTCCGCCCGACAAGCCGATCGATCAAAAACTGTTCGCCGGCTCGAGCGAAGACCAGTTGGACGGATTGGTGGACCTGCTGGCGAATTTCGATCGCCTGGCGGAATCGCAGCTTTCGATCAAGGCCCGCGTGAAACCGGCAACGCCGGCGCCCACGGCGCCTTCAGGAACATCGCCATCGGGAACATCGGCCGCGAAATCGGCGACGACGCCTCCGCCCGCCGGCAACGAATCGCCGGTGGTTCCCGGCAGTTCGACAACGCCGCCGGCGAAACCGCCTGGCACTGGTGACAAAGAGCCCTAGTCGCGGCGCGGGCTGCGGATTATGACATGGGGATTGCGTACAGAACCGAACAAGTTCATGGCCGAGGGTGGAAAGCCCTCGGCTTGAAAACCGCCCTGCGGTCGCTCGTTTCACCTGGGAACGAGGGCGACGCTTGGCATGTCCCGGCACCGAACTCGGACCGTTTCGGCCGCCGGATCCCTTGGAGATTGCAACCATGCCGCGAATTCTGCGAAATCTGACGTTATTGGCGATGCTCGGTGGTCTTTCGTTGGCGGCAAGCGCTGCTCGGGCCGCCGAATGGGGCTCGATCAAAGGCCGGTTCGTGTACGACGGCACTCCGCCGGTTCCCGCCAAGCTCGATATCAACAAGGATCAGGCGACTTGCGGCGGGCATAACCTGGTGGATCAGTCGCTCGAAGTTGGCCCGACCGGCAGCATCGCCAATGTCGTGGTGTGGTTGCGAGAGAAGAAGGTCGCGGTGAATCCCGAATACAAGAAATCGGACGCCGACAAGGTGACGCTCGACAATCTCAATTGCCATTTCATCCCGCATGTCATCGGGCTGCGGGTCGGACAGACGCTCGTGATCAAGAATTCCGACCCGATCGCCCACAACACGAAGATCGACGGCTTGAACACGCAGGTCAATCCGCTGGTTCCGTCCGGGCAATCGGTCGAGGTGCCGATCGACGCTCCGGAAAACGTGCCGGCCCCGGTGAGCTGCAGCATCCACGGCTGGATGCACGCCTACATGGTGGTGCGTCCGAATCCCTATTTCGCCATTTCCGACAAGAACGGCGATTTCGAAATCAAAAACCTGCCCGCCGGCGATTTGGAGTTCCAAGTGTGGCAGGAGAAATCGGGCTACGTCACCGATGCGATCATCGGCGGCCAAGCGACGAAATGGACCAAGGGCCGCGTGAAATGGACGATCGAGGCCGACAAGACGACCGATCTCGGCACGATGAAACTTGCGGCGGATCAGTTCAATAAATAGTTTTCGCGCCGCAGCGGTGTGACAACGAGTTTTGTGTGGTAGCGCACCTTATGACAACGAACGCAGCCAAGTTGTGCTTTCTCCGCAGCGCGCTGGGCGCGTTGGTGGCGCTCGCATGCTGCGGCGCGGTGACCGCGCAAGTTGCCAGGCTGGGCGACGGTCCCGGCGCCGTGAAGGACAAATGGGGCTCGATCAAAGGCCGGTTTGTTTACGATGGCAAGGTGCCGGCGCCGGTGAAGATCAAGGTGCCGGGGAATATCAACCAACTGGGCGGGGCGTTCTGCGGCAAGCTTCCCCTTGTGCAGGAAGACCTTGTCGTTTCCGCAAGCGGCGGCATTGCCAACGTGGTGGTTTGGGTTCGAAATAAACGGCTGAAAGTGCATCCTGACTATAAAAAAACCGCCGGCGATACGGTGGTGCTCGACAACAGCAACTGCCATTTCGTGCCCCATGTCGTCGGTGTGCGGGTCGGCCAGACGCTCGCGATCAAGAACTCCGATCCAATCGCCCACAACACGAAGATCGACGGTTTGAACACACAAGCCAATCCGCTCGTGCCCAGCGGCCAAACGGTTAACCTGCCGATTCTTGCTTCCGAAAATCTTCCCGCCCCGATGAGTTGCAGTATCCATCCTTGGATGAACGCGTGGCTGATTGCCAGACCGAACCCCTATTTCGCGATTTCGGATCAGGACGGCAATTTCGAGATCAAGAACATGCCGGCAGGCGATATCGAATTCCAGTTCTGGCACGAACGGGTCGGCTACCTCGGCGACGTGGTCGTCGGAGGGCAGCCGACGAAGTGGCCGAAGGGCCGCATGAAGCAGACCATCAAGCCGGATACGACGGCCGATCTGGGCACGATCAAAATCAAATTGTGAAATAGCGAACCTAGAGGGTTAGGATGTCGACGCGTCGTTTTTGTGATTGGCGAATCTGGGCACTGCTCGGCGCGCTGGCCATTGCCGGCTGTAGCCATGAAGTCGAAATCGGGCCGCTGGCCAATGCGTCGGAAGCGGGTGCGATTCGGCAAAAGTTGGTCAGCGCCAAACCGGCGAAGAATGCGAGCGCGGAAATCGGAGCCGAGAAGACCGCGGAGGCCAAGAAATTCGACGGCTGGGCCACGCTCAAAGGCCGGTTCGTCGTCGACGGCGCGGCCCCGCCCGAATTGCCGATCCGCCCCACCAAGGACCAGGAAGTGTGCGGGGCGCATCCGCTCTTCAATGAATCGATCGTGGTCGGCAAGGATAAAGGCCTCGCGAATGTCGTGCTCTATGTCCGCACGCCCAAGGTGCCGATCAACGACGAGTATAAAAAAACCGCTGCCGACAAAATCGAACTCAACAACCACAATTGCCGTTTCCAACCGCACGTGCTCGGCATCCGCGTCGGGCAGACGCTCGAGGTGAAGAATTCCGATCCCGTGGCGCACAACACGAAGATCAGCGGCGAATCGCTGCAGTTCAACCAATTGATTCCGGTCGGCACGTCGCTGACGTTGCCGATCGATAGCGCGGAGTCGCAGCCCGCGGGCGTGGCGTGCAGCATCCACGATTGGATGAGCGGCCGGCTGCTGATTCGTCCCGATCCGTATTTTGCGATCACGGATGATTCGGGCCGGTTCGAGATTCGCGATCTTCCAGCCGGCGAGTTGGAGTTTCAGGCGTGGCAAGAAGCGATCGGCGGCCTGGGGTTGAACCAACCCGATTTGAAGTGGGATTCCAAAGGCCGCTTCAGCGTGACGTTGCACAATGGCGAAGTGAAGGATTTGAAGGATATTCCCGTTCCGGCGGCGTTGTTTCAAGGTCGCTAAGTAACGTAGCAGGCACACTCCGTGTGCCGTCGGCGCACCGCGGCGCGCCACGCACGGAGCAGCACAGGCGGCACACGGAGTGTGTCTGCTACCTTTCGAGCAATCAGAAGTTCCGATGAATCGATCGTTACGGCGGATTTCGTTGGCGGCGGGTTTTTCGCTGCTTTGCTGCGCGATGCTGACCGGCTGCGGCCGGTCGGAAGCGGAGTTTCGTCTCGACCTGATCGAGGCCAAGAAGTGCAAGGTTTCTCCCCAGCAACAGCAGCAGATCGCCGATATTCTGCGGGCGATGTTCGGCACCCCCGACGATCCGTTCGTGCTGCCGCAAACGGGGCTCGATCTGCAAAAGATTCAAATCGCCTCCGGTCCCGTACACCGCGATGCCGAGAGCGGGCCGCGCGGCTTGTTCCGCGAACATTGCATGCATTGCCACGGAATCAACGGCGACGGGGCCGGGCCGACGGCCGCGTTCTTGAACCCCTATCCGCGCGATTATCGCCGCGGCTGGTTCAAATTCAAATCCACCCGCCGCGAAGACGAGCCGACCACCGAAAACCTATTGCGGATCGTCACCGGCGGCATTCAAGGGACCGCCATGCCGGCCTTCCGGCTCTATCCCGATGTCGATCGGCTAGCGCTTGTCGAATATGTAAAATATCTGAGCATGCGCGGGCAGATGGAATTGGCCCTCGATCGCTGGGTGGCGAACAATACGACGAAGCCGACCGACGCGGTTCCGAGCGATCCGAACTCTCTGCTGAACCTCTTGGGCCCGATCGCCGAGCAGTGGAAAGAGCCGGTGCAGGTCGCGGTGGATGATCGGCCGGAGGACATGAAGTTCGACAAGATCACGGACGTGATTGCGCGGCAGCGGGCCGAGGATCGCTCGATCGCCATCGGCCGGGCGATGTTTCTCAACGAAAAGCCGGGCGAAATGAAATACGGCAGCGAGACGATCAAATACATGGGCGCCGGCTGCTTTAAGTGCCATGGCCCGACGCAATTGGGCGACGGCCAAACCACCGACTACGACGATTGGACGAAGGAAGTGTGGGACAAGGTAACGTGGAAGTACGGAGTCTCGTTGACCGACAAACCGCCGGACCATCCGCTACCGTCGGGCCACACGCCACCCGTCCTCGAATCGGAACTGCCTTCCCTCGGGGCGCTGCCGGAGCGGCACATCATTCCGCGGAATTTGCGGTTGGGCGTGTACCACGGCGGCCGCCGCCCGCTCGACATCTATTATCGCGTTCATGAGGGGATCAAGGGCGCCCCGATGCCGGCCAACACCGATTCGCTTTTGACCGCGGAGGAAAAGACGCAGTTGCAGAAAGTCATGGCCGATGCGAACGCCAAGGCCAAAAAGATTCCCGAGTTGCAACCCGACGACGACGATACCGACGAGCAGGCGGCCATCAAGCGGCACAAAAAGGAAGCGTATATCGCCAAGATCGTGGATCCGGTGCGGGAAAAAATTCTCGCTCCGCGAATCTGGCACCTGGTGGATTTCGTGTTGTCGTTGCCCTATCAGCCGGGCGGCGAAATGGGTGTCGATTATTCGCTGCCCGACACCGCAGCAATCAATTTGCCGTCACGTTGAGCGTTTCGATCGCCACCGGCTTTGTCAGTGTGAAGCGCGTTCGGGCAATTTGACGAAACCGGCAGAGCCAGTGGCACGCGGTTTAGTCCAGCGGCAGAGCATTATCCGATACCGAATTTACGACTTGAATCCGCCTGAGGCGGTCGAGGGACGAACGTGGGGAAGTTCTGGAGTTTACTGTTTCTGATGGTGCTGCTCTTCGGCGTCGGCGTGTTCGTTTGGGGAGCCGCGGCGGGGATTTGGCTGCCGCCGCTGGCCTCCGAAGCCGGGATCGGCATCGATCGCCTGTTCATGTTCATCCTGTGGTTGACGGGTGTCGTCTTCATCGCCACCGAGGGAGCGATGTTCTGGTTCCTTTGGAAGTACAACAGCGAGTCGAATCCCAAGCCGGCAAGATTCGTCCACGGCAGCCACACGCTCGAAGTCGTTTGGACGATCCTTCCCGCCGCCACGCTCTTATTCATCGCCATCTATCAGATGAACGCCTGGGCCGAGTCGAAAATGCGGGTGCCGAAAGACGACGATCCGAATGTGGTCGTGCTGGAGATCCGAGCCCGGCAGTTCGAATGGCGCGTGCGGTATCCCGGCATTCATGGCGGCAAACTCGGCCAGCCGGGCGAGTTGTTTACGGTCAACGACATTCACGTTCCGGTCAATAAGATGGTGCTGGTGCATCTGAAGTCGGAAGACGTGTTGCATAGCTTCTTCCTGCCGAACATGCGTGTGAAACAAGATGCCGTGCCGGGGATGAATATCCCGGTCTGGTTTCGGCCGGTCGAGGAAGGGACCTACGATTTGGCCTGTTCTCAGCTTTGCGGCTGGGGACATTACAAGATGATGGGGCGCTTGACCGTCGAAAGCGAATCGGACTACCGGGCTTTCTTGGAAGATCTCGATCGCAAGCAAAACGCCACGATGCCACCCGCCGCCCCCAAAGTTGCCGAGGATAAGTCGGAATGAGCACGATCACTGTCGGTCCCCACGGCCCAGCCGCGCCGGATCATCCGCTTTCGCAGACGGCCCCCCATGCCCACAAGGGCAGCTTTCTGACGACGTATATCTTTTCGCGCGATCACAAGGTGATCGGCATCCAATTTCTATTTTCCACGCTGCTGTGGTTTCTGATCGGCGGCCTGTTGGCGCTGGCCGTGCGCTGGCAAGTGGCTTGGCCCTGGACGCAGATTCCGATCCTCGGGCATTTATTTCATCTGCAAGGCGGACAGATTTCGCCCGAGTTTTACACGATGCTCGTGACGATGCACGCCACGGTGATGATCTTTCTGGTGATCATCCCGATTCTGGCCGGCGCGTTCGGCAATTTCTTGATTCCGCTGATGATCGGGGCCGACGATATGGCCTTCCCGACGCTGAACATGCTGAGCTATTGGTTCATGTGGCCGGCTTTTATCTGCTTTCTATCGAGCTTTTTCGTCGCGGGCGGCGCGGCGGCGGCTGGCTGGACCAGTTATCCGCCGCTGTCCGACAATCCGGCCGCCGCTCCCGGCAGCGGCATGGGACAAACGCTGTGGCTGTTGGGCCTTGTATGCGTCGGCATCTCGTCGATGATGGGCTCGATCAACTACATGACGACGATCATCCAGATGCGCGCTCCCGGCATGACGATGTTCCGCCTGCCGCTGACGATCTGGGCGATGTTCATCACGGCCGTGTTGCAAGCCTTCGCCCTGCCGGTGCTCACGGCGGCGGCTTTCATGCAGTTGATGGATCGGTTGCTTGGAGCCGGCTTTTTCATGCCCGATGGCAGCGTCGTAAATAACACGATCAACACGGCCGGCGGCGGACAGCCGCTCTTGTGGCAGCATTTGTTCTGGTTCTATTCTCATCCCGCCGTCTACATCATGATCTTGCCGGCGATGGGCATGGTGTCGGATATGATTAGCTGCTTTGCCCGCAAGCCGATTTACGGCTACAAGCCGATGGTCTATTCGATCGCCGGAATTGCCGGGCTGGGGTTCATCGTGTGGGGGCACCACATGTTCGTCTCCGGCATGAATCCCGCGCTGGGGATGACGTTCATGGTGTCGACGATGATGATCGCCCTGCCGAGCGCCATCAAAACGTTTAATTGGCTGGGCACGATCTGGGGGGGCAAGATTCAATTCACCACTCCGATGTTGTTTGCCTTGGCGTTTGTGTCGATGTTTATCATCGGCGGCCTCTCGGGCATTTTCATGGCCGCGACGCCGGTGGACATCTTCATCCACGACACGTATTTCATCGTGGCCCATTTCCACTACGTGCTGTTTGCCGGCACGGCGATGGGTGTTTTCGGGGCGATTTATTTCTGGTTTCCCAAGATGTTCGGCCGGATGATGAACGAATTGTGGGGCAAAGTGCATTTCTTCTTCACGTTCATTTTCCTGAACGGCGTGTTCTATACGATGCACATTCTGGGCGCGAACGGCTTCCCGCGGCGCTATGCCGATCATTATCGCTTCGCCACCTTCGCCCACTTGCAGCCGCTCAACGCCTTCATGACCTATTGCGCGATGGGGCTGGTTGGCGTGCAGGTGATTTTCATCATCAACTTTTTCTACAGCATGTTTCTCGGGCCCAAGGCCGGCCGCAATCCATGGCACGCCAACGGGCTGGAATGGAGCGCTCCAAGCCCGCCGGGCCACGGAAATTTCGATTTCCAACCGCATGTGCATCGCGGGCCGTATGAATACGGCTCGCCTGAATCGACCGAAGACTACTATCCGCAAATCCAGCCGCCGGCCGAGGGTCTGCCACCGATCGCCGACGGCCACGGCCATTAAGGCTCGGCCGAAAAACAACTTCCGCTTTTCGAACCCACACCTGCCCTCGCCCGCAAGGGGAGAGGCGTCTGTGGAGAAGTTGTTTTTCGGCTGAGCCTGAGCGATGGCGAGCGCCGCCCGCCGATCGTGTGATTTCATTTGTACGTTGATCTGTTGATCCATTATCCAGTCGCTTGCGGTTTCGCGCGTGACCCGTTTCTCCGCCACTTCCGTCGTCGCCCGTAGCCCCTGGCCGCATCGCGCCGCGGTGCTGCTGGTGTGCATGACGCTTGTGCTATTGTGGGTCGGCGCTTTGGTAACTTCGACAAATTCCGGGATGGCGGTGCCCGACTGGCCGACGACCTACGGTTACAATCCGTTTTTCTATCCGTTGCAAACATGGTTCAATGGCCCGCGCCAGGTTTTCTATGAGCACAGCCATCGCTTGCTTGGCTCGCTGATCGGGACACTGGCGATCGGGCTGGTTGCAACGAGTTGGTTCGCGGAGCGCCGGCGATGGGCGTTCCGGTTGACGGTTGTCGCGCTGGGAATGGTGATCGTTCAAGGCTTACTGGGCGGGCTGCGTGTAACGCATCGCGATCGAACGCTCGCCCAAGTGCATGGTTGCTTCGGCCCGTTGTTCTTTGCGGTGACCGTGGCGATCGCCACGGTTACGTCCGGCTGGTGGTCGAAGGCGGCTTTGCGGCTCGATCGGCGCGCCGGCCGGTTGCAACGGTTGGCGATTGCCACTGCAGCGATCGCGTATTTGCAACTTGTGCTGGGGACTTTCGTGCGGCATGTGTCGACGCAAACATCGATCGGGGAGTTTCGATTTTTCGCGATGTTTCACCTGCTCACTGCCCTGGTGCTGACGGCGCATGTGGTTCTGGTGGGATTTCGCGTGCTGCGGAATTTCGCCGATGAGCGGCTATTGGTGCGGCCGGCTTTGGCGCTATTCGGCCTGATTGCCGTGCAGCTTTGCCTGGGCGTGGGCACATGGCTGACGCACTACGGCCCTCCGGCGTGGCTGAGCGATAACGGTTGGTTTGCGAACAACGAATGGCTCGCCCACTACACCGTCGAAGCCGGCAGCGCATGGCAAACACAAATCACGACCGCTCACGTCGCCGTCGGCTCGCTGATTTTTGGAACATCGGTCGCGCTCGCCTTGCGATCGTGGCGATTGCTGCAAGGCATGCCGGCGCCGCGCTCTGCCGAGCGGCCGCTCGCGGGGGTGACCGCATGAGCACATTTGCATGGCGCGGAGCGGTTGAAGTTGCCGAGATCGCGGTCGAGTCGCCCGCGGTGACCGGCCGCGAGCGTGTGGTGATCGACGCGGTTGTGGAGGGCGCGGCGGCGACGAGCACGGTCGGCATGGCGCCGCGCGTCGCGCATGGGAAGGCGCGACAGATCGCGCGCGATTATCTCGAACTGACCAAGCCGCGGATTTCGGCGTTGGTGTTGGTGACCGTGGCGGTTTCGGCGTTCATGGCCCATTGGGGCCCGCCCGACCCGCTGTTGCTGCTGAACACCCTGGTAGGCACGGCCTTGGTCGCCGCCAGCGCCAGCGCTTTGAACCAACATCTCGAACGGAAGTCGGATTCGGTGATGGAGCGCACGGCCGATCGGCCGCTTCCGTCGGGCCGGCTGAGCGACGCCCAGGTGCTTTGGTTCGGCGGCCTGACGATTGCCTCCGGGCTGTTGTACCTCGCGATTGCCGTGAATTGTTTGACGGCCGTCTTGGGCGCGGCGACATGGATTTTGTATGTCGTCGTTTACACACCGCTCAAATCGCGAACGCCGCTGAATACGGTCGTCGGGGCCGTGGCCGGCGCATTGCCGACCTTGATGGGCTGGACGGCGGTCGGCGGGTCGTTGAGCTTCAGTCTCGGTGGCGGCGGCGTGAAAGCAGCCACGCTGTTCTTGATTGTCTATCTGTGGCAGTTTCCGCATTTCATGGCCATTGCCTGGATGTATCGGCATGAGTATGCCGAAGCCGGATTGAAAATGCTGACGGTGGTTGATCCAAGCGGCTGGCGGGCCGGCATGCAGGCCGTCGCATCGGCCCTGGCGCTCGTTCCGGTCAGCTTGGCGCCGATCCTGCAGCACGCGGGACCGGTTTACTTTTGTGCGGCATCGGTGCTGGGACTGATTTATCTGGCGGCGGCGGCGGCATTCTGCTATCGGCGCGACGAGCGCTCGGCGCGCAGCCTGTTGCGCGTCAGCCTGGTGTATCTGCCGGCGCTGTTGGCGTTGTTTATGTTCGTGCCGCTTGTCTAGGGATTCGGGTGAGGGACTAGGGATTGGGACGGAGGAGTTCTGGGCGATGTGTGCCGCTGGCAAGCGCAGTCTGCTGTTGGCGGCGCCACGCGCGAGTTCTGCACTGGCAGACTGCGCTTGCCAGCGGCACACCGCGCCCAATTGCTGTCGCGTGCGGAAAACGTTTGAAACAGGTTCGGAATCGTTTTTTACGCGGCGTTTGCCGTGAATTAGAAAGATCATGACGGAACAATACCTCGAACATACATCGGGTGGAGTTGCGGTCGCGCACGAAGCGGGGCACGGGCCGGAGCATGCTGATGCCGGGCATGGTGGGCATCTGACGTTGCACTACGAGCCCGGGCTGCCGCTGCCGAACAGCAAGCTGATTGTCTGGCTGTTCCTCTCCACGGAAATCATGTTTTTCGCTGCATTAATCGGCGTCTTTATCGTGATTCGATTCGGCGCGCCGGCCTGGCCTATGGCCCACGAAGTGTTTTTGAGCGAGCCGATCGGCGCGTTCAACACGTTCGTGCTCATTTGCTCGAGCGTGACGATCGTGTTGGCTTTGGAAGCGGCGCGGGCGAACAAGGCGGGGCTGGCGAAAGGGCTTGTCGCGCTGACGCTCGTTTTGGGATCGGTGTTTCTCGGCGTCAAAGCGTTCGAATATCATCATAAATTCGAACACGGCATCTACCCGATGGCCCCACGAAGCCGAATCTATGAACGGGCCGATCTGTATTACGGATCGGCGGTGCGCGAGCGATTGAGCGACGCCGCCGTCCAGAAAGAAATCACCAAGCTCAAAGGCGCTCCTTCCAGCCAATTGAGTGAGTCGGTTCGCGAGGGTCTGGCGCAGCTGGACCAGCTAACGACCGTCGTGCAAGATCCGAATGCAACGCCAAAGATGCTGCAGGAAAAGGTTGCCGATTTGGCGCTTCCGCCTCCCGCGCCGGGCCAAATGGCGCCGGAAGGGGGCCTGAACGAATTGTTTCCCTGGCTCAAACTACCGATCGTAATTCCCGGCGGCAATATGTGGGCCAGCACCTATTTCCTGCTCACCGGGTTCCACGCCCTTCACGTGTTCATCGGCTTGGTGATTTTCCTGCTGATGGTGCTGTTCATGCGGCTGGATCGCGACCGGGCTTATGTGATCGAGAATATTGGGTTGTACTGGCATTTCGTCGACTTGGTGTGGATTTTCCTGTTTCCGCTGATTTACTTGTTTTGACGGGGGTCTGGCTGGTTGTTCGGCCATGCGCGAGTCACGTGCCGCCATGAATTGTCGTAGCCGAAAATATGTTTGACCCTTTGCCCCTATTGGTCGACTAGGAGCCGAATTCGATGACCGAGCACGCCTTGGAAGACGCGACGCACGAAGACACGGCGGGCCACGCGCCCTTCGGGATCGCGAAATACGTCTACGTGTTTCTCGCCCTCTGCCTGCTGACGACGATGTCGTTTTGGACGTCGGGCTATCTGGACTTTCTCATTCGCTGGCCGTTCCCGGGCGACGTGGGTGTGAGCCGGGCGTTCATGATGGCCGTCTCCTGCACGAAGGCGATGCTGGTGATCCTGTTTTTCATGCACGTGAAATACGAAGCGAATTGGAAATATGTGTTGACGATTCCGGCCGGAATCATGTCGATCTTCCTGATGCTGATGCTGGTGCCCGACGTCGGGCTTCGTCTGCACCACGCGTCGGAAGAGCGGCTGCTGCACATGGCGGTGCCCACGAAGATCACCGCCGCCGACACGTCCGACGTGGAGCCGGCCAACCCGCCGCCGGACCGGGCGCCGCCGACGACAACGCCGACGACAGCGCCGACGACACCGCCGACGGCAACGCCGACGGCACAATAGGATAGTTCACGCGGAGCCGCGGAGCTACGCAGAGGAAGCAACGAAGAGAACGACGGGAGAGCGAAAAATTTCTCGCCGGCGCATGCGTCGGCGGCGTTTCCGCGTATAATAGGCGCTGGCCCGCCGAACACATCCTTCCTGCCTTTCCTCGCTTCCTCGCTTCCTCCGCATTCTCCGCGCCTCCGCGTGATCGTTCTTTTTCGTCGCCCCGGAGTCGTTTCCGAAAATTGACCATGATTTCAACCGCCGCCATCGAGATTGCCGAGCTTGAGCATTTCTACGGCGAGCGCCGCGCGCTGGCCGGGTTGAGCTTGCGGATCGAGCCGGGCGAAATCTTCGTGTTTCTCGGCCCCAACGGCGGCGGCAAGACGACGCTGTTTCGCCTCCTATCCACGCTGCTGCCGATTCAGCGCGGGCGGGTGTCGGTGCTGGGCTTCGATCTGCAAACACAAATGCAAGCGGTGCGGCAGCGGCTGGGCGTCGTGTTCCAGGCCCCGAGCCTCGACAAAAAGCTGAGCGTGGCCGAAAACCTCATGCATCAAGGGCATCTCTACGGTCTCTCGGGGCGCCGGCTGCGCGAGCGGCAAGACGAAATGCTCGGCCGATTGGCGCTCACCGATCGGCGCAACGAAATGGTCGAAAAGCTTTCGGGCGGATTGCGGCGGCGCGTCGAATTGGCCAAAGGAATGCTCCACCATCCGCGGCTCTTGTTGTTGGACGAGCCAAGCACGGGGCTCGATCCCGGCGCTCGCAGCGACCTGTGGGATTATCTCGAACAGATTCGCCGCGAAGACGGCGTGACCGTCGTGCTCACCACGCATCTGCTGGAAGAGGCCGACAAGGCCGATCGCATCGCGATTCTCAACGAGGGTTCGCTTGTGGCGCTCGACACGCCCGAGGCGCTGCGCGCCACGGTCGGCGGCGATTCGATCACGATCCAAACCGAAGACCCCGAGGCGATGGTTCGCGGCATCGAATCGCGATTCGGCTGCGTGGCAGGCGTCGTTTCCGGCTCGGTGCGGCTGGAGCAGGCCGACGGACACCAGTGGATCGCTCGGCTGGTGGAAGCGTTTCCAGGACAGATTCAAGCGATCACGCTGGGCAAGCCCACGCTCGAAGACGTGTTCATCGAGCGGACTGGGCATCGATTCTGGCGCGAGCGGGAGGAGGTGAGCGTTGGCTGAAATATTGGAAACATCGTTGGCCCCGCCGGTTGGCGTGCGGGCCGAGATTGAATCGGTCGCCGCGCCGTGCCCTTGGCAAGCGGCGGCGACGCTTTGCCGCCGCGAATGGGTGCGGTTCGTGCGGCAGCGGAATCGTGTGTTCGGGGCGATCGGGCAACCGCTCTTTTTTTGGCTGCTGTTCGGCATCGGGTTCGGCTCGTCGTTTCGCATGGGCTCGAGCGATACCGGCGGGCTGACGTATTTCGAATATTTCTTCCCCGGCACGCTGGTGCTGATCCTGCTGTTCACGGCCATCTTCGCCACGATCTCGGTGATCGAGGATCGCCGCGAAGGATTTTTGCAATCGGTTCTCGTGGCCCCGATTCCGCGCTGGTCGATGGTGCTCGGCAAATTGCTGGGGGGCACGCTGATCGCCGTTGCCCAAGGTTCGATCTTCGTGCTGTTGGGCTACACGCTGCATTTGCACCTCGGGCCGGTGGCGCTGCTGGCGGTGATGGCGTGGATGTTTGTCATTGCGCTGGCGCTGACGGCGCTTGGTTTCGTGTTGGCGTGGCGAATGGATTCGACGCAAGGTTTCCACGCGGTAATGAGCGTGTTGCTGTTGCCGATGTGGCTTTTGTCGGGCGCGTTTTTCCCTGCAGAACATGGCTTTCTGCACTGGATCGTGATGTGCAATCCGCTGACGTATGGCGTCGCCGGATTGCGGCGGCTGCTCTATTGGGACGCCTCGGCCGATGTGCGGGCGAAGGCGGCGGAATCGCTGGCGATCTTGCCGCCGGCGTGGGCGTGCGGGCTGGTGATGCTCGTTTTTTGTGTTGCAATGTTCGCCCTGGCCTGGAGGATTTCGGCCGGGCGAACCACGGGAGACTTGTTATGAAACACGTGGCGCTGTTCTTTTGGCTCGGGGTGCTTCTGGTCGGCTCGGTGTCGTATGGCTCGTGGCTCGTGTGGCGAGAATACGGCCATGACCCATCGGCCGATGCGCAGGCGCTCCTCGGTTCCAATTCGGAAAGCCAGGCGAATTGGTCGCGCACCAATCTTCCCGCCGGCAGCAGCAAGCCGCTCCCCGATTTTACGCTCACCGATCAGAACGGCCACGATTTTCACGGCAGTTCGCTTCGCGGGCAGGTGACCGTGCTCAGCTTTTTCTTCGCCAGTTGCCCCGGCCCGTGCTATCGGTTGAATCAGGCATTGTCGGGCCTGCAGGGGGATCCGGATTTCAAGGATGTGAAGTTCGTCAGCATCACGTGCGATCCGCAAGACGACACGCCCGAGGTTTTGAAAGACTACGCGGCCCGATTCGCGGCGAATCCGAAGCAATGGATCTTTCTCACCGGCGATTTGAAGAAGATTCTCGATCTCGGCGAGAAGCGGCTGATGCTGCCGATCGCGGAGCGTTCGCATTCGGAATTGGCGGTGGCGCTCGACAAGGAATCGACGGTTCGCGGCTATTTCCATCTGACCGACGACGATGACGTAACGCAAATTCGCATTCGGCTGCGCGCTCTTTTGAAGGAGCGGGCAACCGTCAAGTAACGAGGCAACGCGCGAAACCGCAAACCAGCTTCATAATCCGGCGGCGTGAAGCTCGCTCGCGGTTTCGCTCGCCCCTCGCCCCTCGCCCTTGCCCTTGCCCTTGCCTCCTTCCATCCATCCGCTGGCGACGATCGATGCCGTGCTCAATGCTACGGCGTGTTTATTGCTGGTTCTGGGGCTCGTGGAAATCAAGCGCGGGCGGGAGCAATCGCACAAGCAATTGATGCTTGCGGCATTCGCGGTGTCGGTCGTGTTCTTGGGCTGCTATCTGACCTACCATCTCACGAATCCGCCGGCTTTGTTTCACGGTCACGGATTTGCACGGCCAGTCTATTTCGCGATTTTGATTTCGCACGTGGTGCTGGCGGCAACGGTGCCGTTTCTGGCGGGTGCGACGATCTATTTGGGTCTGAAAGACCGGCGGATCGCCCATCGCAAGCTGGCGAAGCTGACCTGGCCGATTTGGTTTTACGTGTCGGTGACCGGCGTGGTGGTCTATTTGATGCTCTATATTCTCTACCCACTGGCAGGTTAGCGCGGTAGAATCGGCCGACGTAAGAACGAGGGAAAACCACGGATCACACTGATGACACGGATATACAGAAGGGACCGTGGCAGTCGGTTCCTGTGATTCTTCATCCGTTTGACCGGTGTAATCCGTGGCTGATTGTGCTTTGCGGTTTTTTGCCCGAGGTGTGTCATGCGGCGAGTTATCAGCAGGCCGGTTGCGATCATGGCGCTCGCGGTGTTGCTGGTCGCCGTGGTTCAGTCGCTGGCGGTCGCTTGCCCGACGTGCGGCGAGGCGTTGGGGCATCAGGATGCAGCACACAATGGTGTGGCCAAGGGATTTTTCTACAGCATTCTGTTCATGATGGGGATGCCGTATCTGCTGCTCGGCACATTCTGCGGCTGCATGTATTGGAAGGTTCGCCGGGCCCGCGCCGCCAACGCCAAGGCCTTGATGGCAAACGTGCCGGCGGCCGGGAGCCAACGGCTGGCCGCCGCTTCGAAAGTGGCTGTGACATCAGCAGCCATGCCGTCCACTGCCGAGGCGTCAAGCTCCGCTGCTTCCACGCGCGAAAAGCGCGAGCCGGTCGAAGTGTAGCGGATTCAGTTCCGCCCGCACTATGGCGACGGCTTGCTATCTGCGGCGGTCTTCCATTTTCCGTCCGCGTCGAGGTGGGCATCCTGAATTGCCCGAAGACCGGCAACGCGGCGAAAATCGGAGACGGGCAACAACGGCGTGATGTGTTGCCGGAAGAAAAACTCATCGACCGGCTCGAAGCTGTCGGGAATCCGGCCTTGCACCTGATACAGCCGCGCAGCGAGTTGGGCGCCGGGGACGAGCCATTGATAGATCCGCCATCTGTCCGCGCCGGACCAAACGCGGTATTCCGGTCCGGCGGGCGCGGCAGCGTCGAACGTGGCTTCCGAATAGCCGCCCGAGAAGGGAAGCATCGCGTCGCATTGATGTTCGGTGAAGGTTAGGATCTTTCGGCCTATCCGCTGCCGCAGGTAGCGCATCAGCCTTACGTGCTCGAGATCGTCGCCGAAGCTGTCGAGGTAGAAAAGCGTGCAGCCGCGGTCGATCATGCGTTGAAATCGCCGCCAGAGCATTTCGCGATGGGCCGGATCGTCGGCATTGATGGGAATGATCTGGTCTTGTTGCCAATCGAGGCGGAGCGCGAGATCGGCCGGCCGGGTGGCGACGCCCAACTTGAGGTGCGCATCGCGAAACCGCTCGGCGAGCACAGGCCAGTTGCGCTCGACTTCCGGCGGCAGAATATCGAAATCGGGCCGGTACATCGCTCCCCGCGGGTCTTCTCCCCCCTGGCCCCAAAGGATCACTCCCTGTCCGCCGGCCGACTTCAGCGCCGAAATCACGGTCTTGCAGAATGCATCGACGCCTTCGCGAAGATCGAGCCGCCGCGCTCCGCCCTGGAATCCATACGGATTCGTGGGTGAGATGGCCTGCCGGCTATGGTTCAGGTAGTCGGTGGCAATCCAGCGATAATCGGCGTCGTAGCCGACCGTGCCGAAAGTGGCTAAGAAATGCTCGCGATAGGGGGCGAGCAGATGACGCCAATCGCGGTCGGAGCTGACGCGCAGCCGCAAGTCGAATGTTCGGGCGCCGCGAGCGGGCACCGGCAAACCGACGAAATAGATCAACCGCCGCTTAGGCAGTTTTTCCCGCGCATTGGGCTCCCAGCTAAAATAGTCCCAAAGAATCAGCGTCCGCGCCAAGCCCGTCTTCCACGGCGACAGGCCGACTCCGATCGAGCTGTCGACCGCATAGCTGCCGCCGATCGGCGACCAATAGCTGGGATGGCACAATGCCAGCCCGTGGGCTTGAAAGTAGCTGATATGCTGTACCTGCATCAGCCCTTCCGGCGGCCGATCGAAGTCGAAGGTCAGCCCGGAAAAACCGACGACATTGAGCGGCTGGTCGGCGCTCTGGTTTTCGACGCGTGCGGAAATCGTGACGTCTTCGCCGTCGAAGGTGTAGTCGGTCGTCGTGCGGACCTGATCGCCGACGTGGACGACTCGTGCCTGCCGCGGGCCGAGCCTTTCCAGCGACTTTGTTCTGACCGGCTCGGTTTTGACGGCGCCACTTCCGCTGTTCTTGAACCAGTTCTCGGCGTTGAAGAGGCTCCAGCCGCCGGAGGCCAAGGTGCGGCCGGCCACGCGGATCGCCGAGAGTCCTGCGGCGGTCACTTCGAACTCGAGGCCCTGCGGCGAGCGATAAAGAAAATTTGTCGCGCTAACCGCGGCGGGCTTTGCATCTTCGGGCGGCTTGGCAGAATTCGCGGCTTGGGCCGCAAGCCGCGCGGCGGATAATGCGCTGCCGATTGCGAGCAGAATCGCTAGCGATCGCAGCGCCGCCGTACCCCTTCGTGTTAATCTTGCGGCTTTCACGGGCGGCACTATTCCACGACCCACGTGTCGCCCGTGTTGAATAGTGCATCGAGGCTGCCGTCGCCCCGTTTGGCTTGTGCCTCGGCGATCTGCGCGTTCACTTGCTGGTCGTAAATCGTGCGTTCGACGTCGCGGAAAATGCCGATCGGCTCGGGGAATTGCGGATAATGCATTCGGCTGAGCAGATAGGCCAGGCCCGATTGCTGGAGCCGTTCGTCGTGGAATAGCAGATCGTCGTCGCTGATCCCTTTGCCGAGCTGCACGACCTCGAGTTCCACGCCATTGAGCCGGATTCCCTTGTCGCGATTCTTGCCGAAGACGAGCGGCTTCCCGTGCTCCAATTCGAGCGTGTGGTCGGCTTTGGTTTGGCGATCGGTGGCCCATTCGAACGCACCGTCGTTGAACACGTTGCAATTCTGATACACCTCTACCAGTGCCGTGCCGCGATGCTCGGCGGCCCGCTTCAGCACCATCGCCAAGTGCTTGATATTGACGTCAATCGAGCGGGCGACAAAGGTCGCCTCGCAGCCGAGGGCCAGCGACAGTGGATGGATCGGATTGTCGACCGAGCCGAGCGGCGTGCTCTTGGTCACCTGCCCCAGCGGCGATGTGGGAGAATACTGGCCCTTGGTAAGCCCATAAATGCGATTGTTGAAGAGCACGATTTTCAAATCGACGTTGCGGCGGATGGCGTGCATCAGATGATTGCCGCCGATCGAGAGAGCGTCGCCGTCGCCGGTGATCACCCAAACCATCAGATCGGGACGGCAGACTTTGAGGCCAGTTGCCACGGCCGGGGCCCGGCCGTGGATCGAGTGGATGCCGTAGGTGTTCATGTAGTACGGAAACCGGCTAGAACAGCCGATGCCGGAGATGAACACCATCTTTTCCGGCGGCACACCAAGCGACGGCAGCACCTTTTTCATTTGGGCCAGGATCGAATAGTCGCCGCAACCGGGACACCAACGAATATCCTGATCACTGGCGAAATCCTGCGGACTCAACACCGGCAACGACGTTTCAGCGCTCATGGCATTTGTTCTTTTCGTTGCGAATAGATGAATGATCAAATTACGCTGGCCCAAAGTGTCAGCATACTAGCCCGAAGCGTTAGCCAGGGAGAACTGCTCGATGGCGCTCCATTTTAAGGGGCTTCTATGACGCACTTCTCTTCGGGAATAACGCTTGCAGTGGGGCTCCCTCGCTTCCGCTTCGGGCTTGTAGGGGTGACGGGCTGCGGCGCAGTGCATCGACCGTGCCGGCCATAAACTAACCTCCTCGTCCTGGCCCTCGACGCTCGTTCTTAATTCAGCATCGATTCGATTTTCGACAACACTTCTGCCACCGTGAATGGTTTGCCTTGCACTTTGTTGAGCCCCTGCGCGTCGATCAAAAACATGCCGCGAATCAAAAGCCGCAGTTGCCCGAGATTTAGTTCCGGAATCAGCACTTTTTCATACCGCTTGAGCATATCACCGAGGTTCAGCGGAAATGGACTGAGATACCGCAGATGGGCATGGGCGACCGAGCCGCCGCGAGCGGCCGCCTCGTGAACGGCTGTCGCGCACGCGCCGTAGGTGCCCCCCCAGCTCAAAACCAACAGCCGCCCTTGCTCTGGCCCGTCGACCTTTTGCGGCGGCAGCTCGTGGGCAATGCCCGCGACTTTCGCCGCCCGCAGATTGACCATGTGCTGATGATTTTCCGGCTCATAGTTCACGTTGCCGGTGATGTCTTGCTTTTCCAAGCCGCCGATGCGGTGCATGAGGCCGGGTGTGCCGGGCAATGCCCAGGGGCGCGCCAGGCGCTGGTCGCGAGCATACGGCATGAAGCGGTCGCCATTGTTGCTTCCAACACCGTCGCCATTCGTTTCGCCGCCGACGTGGCCGTTCAAACCGTCCGGATGCCGCACTTCAATTGGCAGCCGCGCCTTGAGATCCGGAATCGGCCATGGTTCCGAGCCGTTGGCGATATAGCCGTCGCTGAGCACCATCACGGGCGTCATGTAGCGCACGGCAATCTGCCACGCTTCTTGCGCGATTTCAAAGCAATCGCCCGGCCCTTGCGCTGCCAAGACCGGCAGCGGGCACTCGCCGTTCCGCCCGCAAATCGCTTGCAGCAAGTCGGCTTGCTCGGTTTTGGTGGGCAAACCGGTGCTCGGTCCGCCGCGCTGCACGTTGACAATAATCAAGGGCAATTCGGTCATGACCGCGAGACCGATTCCCTCTTGCTTGAGGGCGATGCCCGGTCCGCTCGAGGTGGTGACCGCCATTGATCCGCCGAACGCGGCGCCGATGGCCGAAGTCATCGCGGCGATTTCGTCTTCGGCTTGAAAGGTGCGCACGCCGAAATTCTTGTAACGCGTCAGCTCGTGCAAAATATCGCTGGCAGGCGTGATCGGATACGAGCCGAGAAACAGCGGGCAGCCGCTTCGCTTTGAGGCCGCGATCAATCCCCACGCCAAGGCCTGGTTGCCGGTGATATTGCGATACCGGCCCGGCGGCAGCTTGGCCTTAGCGACGGCGAAATGGGCACTAAACGCTTCTGTCGTTTCGCCGTAGTTGTAGCCCGCCCGCAGAGCACGACGATTGGCCTCCGCCACCTGGGCGACCTTGGCGAACTTTTCGTCGATATAACGCAGCGTCGGATCGAGCGGCCGATCGTAGAGCCAGAAGACGAGCCCCATCGCGAAGAAATTGCGGCAGCGGTCGGCCTCTTTCAACCCCAGCCCGAGATCTTCGACGGCCAGTCGGTTCAGCTTTGTCATTTCCACCGGAAACAGCCGATAGCCTTCTAGGCTGCCGTCTTCCAAAGGATTTCGCTTATAGCCGGCCTGCTTCAGATCTTTTTCGTCGAATGTGTCCTGATTGACGATCAGGATGCCACCTTTCACCAAGTCGGCCAGATTGGTGGCCAGCGCGGCCGGATTCATCGCCACCAGGGCATCGACCGAGTCGCCGGGGGTGAAAATCTCTTTGCTGGCGAAATGGATTTGAAACCCGCTGACGCCGGCCTTGGTGCCGCGCGGAGCGCGGATTTCGGCCGGAAAATCTGGGAACGTGGCCACATCGTTCCCCATCAGCGCCGAGGTGTTGGTCAACTGCGTGCCGGCCAATTGCATTCCGTCGCCGGAGTCGCCGCAGAATCGGACCGTGGCATCGTCAAGCTGCAAGCTGGGCTTCGTCGAACTGGTGGGAAGCTCGACCGCCGTAGATTGCTGAATCATGGATTCCCTTCGAGATGGTTCGGCGTGTTGGTCATGTTCAAGGTGCGGCGATCCGCCCGTGTGCCACTGGCTCTGCCAGTGCGTGCGGACCAATCGGCTTTCGGGATGAACACTGGCAAAGCCAGTGGCACACGGATGCAGGGCGGGGAAACGGCTGCCCTGCGGAGAGGGTCTGCGGCCGGGCGCGAACCGGCAAGCCGTTTCGCACCTCGGCTCGGACCGTGCGGCTCTGGCAGCAAATCTGCCGGACCGGTCTGGGCTGGCCGATCCGTCAATCGCTGTTCGGAAATAATCACCGTAGCTCCAAAAGAGGCACGGCCTGACGGAGAGGACTGCCAAACTTGGTTCGGACATCATCCCCCAAATCCGGATACACGCCGGACCGCCATCCGACCTGGATGCATTATATCCAATCCGTGCAACCGATTGCCAGCAAATTGGCGGCGCCTCGGCGACGGCACCGGGCCCGTCGGGAATTAGGCTTGTCCCGTGCGAATTTATCCGGGTTTATCATCACGTTCGATGGCGCGCGAAATTTCGTTGGCTACGCTATCGAGGTACGCAGTGTCGAAACCGCCTCTTCCGCAAATGCCTTTATACGGCGGTCATAAAATGTCGCCAACAATCTCCCCGATGGCCAAGGGCGATCTCGAAGCAGTCGGTGCTCTATGGTCGGAGACCGAAGGCGTCGGCCTGAACGAATCGGATACGCCCGAGCAATTGCAAGCGTATCTCAAGCGGAATCCCGGCCCCAGCCTTGTCGTTCGGGATGGCCCGCAAATTGTTGGAGCGGTTCTTTGCGGCCACGATGGCCGCCGAGGCTATTTGAATCATTTAGCCGTGAGGCTCCGTTTCATCCGATTCCGCGGGCGAAAGCGATGTGGAAACATGCGACGAAGACGGCAGCGAAGCGAGAACGCGGCTCTGCAAAAGAGATTCGTCGAGCCGGATCGGTTGCCGCTAGCCGTTCGATGGCCTCGATGCGGGTTTCCAACATTTGCCCCGCGGCAACGCGAACCGCTCCGGAAGCGATCGCCGCCTCATGGCTGAAAACGGATCGCCGGCCGGATCGACAAGGTTGCCGGCGCCTGAAGTGGCGATCGAACTCGCGTCGGCGGCCGGCGCGGCGGTTGCAGTGTTTCGGAATTGCCGGCAATTGCGGGAGCGATGGTTACCGTCCAGCCGGCGTTGATCGTCAGCGAGTTTTGCAGAATTTGTGTTGCGGTGAGGTTGGCCGGAGTGCTGCCGTCGCCGACGTTCGTGTCGCCGTCGTAGCTGGTTGCTCCGTTGACCGTCGAGGCGGTGCCGCCAACGATGCCGACCGCTTGCGTGCTGCCGAGAACCAACAACCCGCGCCGCTGCCGCCCGAACCGTCACGTTGATGGCCGCCTACGGCTACGGTGCACCGTCGGATTGGTCGCCGTTCCCGAGCCAAACGGATTTTACGCCTTTGGGCGTCGGGGCGGCGATCGGCTTGGCGATGGGTGTATCTTTCGCCGTTGGCTAGGCCGCGCAGGGACGGCAGCATTGATTGCTCAGCTCGTTCGCAGCAGCCGCTTGCCGGCGGCTTTGCCTGTGGGACGAACCGGACGGGCGTGCTTGCCGCTGGAGGCCGCCGAGCTCAAATGCAGAGGAGCCGCTTGACCGTTCAGTTCTTGCGATGAAGCCAAGGCCCGATCGAACTGCCAGATACTGCGATTGGGACTGACGCCCGGGCTGACGCCGCTTTCGGCCGAAAGCACCAGTTCGTTGAATACGCCGCCGGCCGCAACGAGTTCGTCGTAACTGCCGACTTCCGCGATTCGCCCCTCGTCGAAAACGAAAATCCGATCGGCATCGCGCAGCGTCGTGAGCCGATGCGCGACCAGGATCGTCGTGCGTTCGGCGCTGGCCACGCCCAGCGCCCGTTGCACATTGCGCTCGCTGATGTTGTCGAGCGCGGAGGTGGCTTCATCAAGGATCAAGACCGGGGGCTGTTTGAGCAGGACGCGGGCGAGCGCCAATCGCTGCCGCTGCCCGCCGGAGAGATTCTGGCCTCGTTCGCTGATCACTGCGTCGTAGCCCCCCGGCATCTGACAAATGTCTTCGTGCAAGTTGGCCATTTCGGCGACACGGCGAATTTCGACCGGCGATATGCTCTTGCTGCCGTAGGCGATGTTGTCGGTGATCGTACCGGAAAAAACGAACGGCGACTGCCCGACATAGCCGAACAGCCGGCCGATCTCCGCGCGCGACACCGCGTCGACCGGCATGCCGCCGATCAACAATTTCCCGTCGCAGGGATGAACCAGCCGCAGCAGCACCTTGAGAAATGTCGTCTTGCCGCTTCCCGAGCGGCCGGCAATGCCGATCGTTTCGCCATGCCGAATCGCGAGCGATATTCCTTGCAGCGCCCAGCGGTGTTGGTCTTGTTTGGTGCGGTATTCGACCCGCAGATTTTCGGCAACGATCACGGGCCGGTTGCGAAGCGCGGCCGCGGCTTGCTTATCCTGGGTGGCAAACGACGGATCGACCGGTTCTGCGAGCAGCTCGAGCAGATCGCCCACCAACAGGCTGGTTTCATGCCCTTCATCCAAGAGCCGATGGAGTTCGCTCATTGGAGCCATCACGCTCAGAAAGAGCATCGAAAATGTCAGCACGTCGCCGGTCGTGATGCGTCCGAGAATGGCCATGTAGATTGCCGTGGCCAACACGAGCACGTGAAACAATCCCTCGCAGACGGCTTTCGAGCTGCCGAACATTGCCATGTGCAAGTTATGCCGCACCTCTTCGCGGCGGCGCATTTCGGTCGCCGTCGAAAGTCGCTGCATCTCGTGTCGGTGCGTGTCGGCAGCGCGGACGTATTCAATGCCGCTGAGTTGCTCGACGACCGCGCCGTCGATTTCTTCGTAGGTGCGCATCAATTTCAGCCGCACGCCCTTTTGCGACATGATCTGGCGGGCGGTAAGAAACATCGACACCGGAATAACGCCCCCCATCGCCAGTCCCAAGATGGGCTGCTTGTTGACGACCGCCGCGAGCGCGAACAGGCCGGTGAACATCGCAGGAAAAAAGTCCAGGAAATTCACCTGCAAGAAGCGCACGATGCCTTCGACATTCCGCGAGATCCGGCCATGCAGCGTGCCAAGCTTTTCGCGCGAGATCGTGCTCAGCCGCACGGTCATCAGGTGCGACACGAGATCGACGTGCATGTCTTGGCGGATATGGCTGCAGGCGACCGCCACCAGATATCGCCGAGCGACATTCAAAGCTTCGCGCAACATGTAGGCGCCAGCCATGAAGCCCAAATACCACGCCGCCAGCATCAGCACGTCGTGCCGCCCGATCGTTCGATTGATGTAAGCCTGCACTTTGTCGACCAGCCGCCCGAGCAACAACGGAACCGCCGTGTTGCAGGTGCTGCAGATCGCCATCACGAGGGCGGCCCCGATGAGGGCCATGCGGTATTTGCGGCGGACGAGCTTCCAGACCTGTTTGCCCTGCTTGAGGATTGTTCGCATTTCCGCGAAAATCCCCTCAAAGCGAGATTCGTCGGTGGTCCCCGAGGTTGCGGTCGCCATTGGTGTGGGGGCGCTGGCCCGTTCCAGAATTTGATGATCCGGTTTTTTGGTAGTAGCGTAAGTCGGCTGCTTGAGCGCTGATCTTAGGCATTCCACGTGCCAAAGTCGGTCATCGTCGATTCCCGCCCCCGATCCTGACGGGGGCCAAGTCATAAGCGTAAATCAACTGTAGCTTTGGCAAAATGGCGAAGGTGGCTGCGTCAACGGTGAGATAGCTCCAAGAAAACAGATACTTTTGATTACGCTAAATAATTGAGCGGCGCTCGCCTTGGATTCACGCATCGCCAACGCGCAATAAAGGTCCATGATGAGCGTATTGAAATCGATCATTCGACCCGGATTGCGTGCCAATGTTACGATGCTGGCTCGTTCCTAATCTTGACATCTGCGACGCCGATAAGTTCCCGCTGGCTGCGGAGTTGAGCGTGGCCAAGCCACCATAGCGAACGCGCCGCGTGCAGAGTCTGGATTCTCGGATCGCGGCGGTTCGGAATCATGGTTGTTTGGCACTAATACTGCATTCCCCCACGGCTTTTGCCCCAGACGAGACAATTCGGCCCGAGGCCGATGGTTCGAAGAGACCCGCATGGCTACTGAAACTCCGCCTGTTTCTCAACCATCGAGTGACGACGGCCCGGAGCAAATTCCCCTTTTTTTGCTTGATGCGACGGTTCCGCTCCAAGAAGCTCCGTTTAGCCTGGCGCACCTCGAGGCCCATGCTCGGGCATTGGCAGCCCGGCATAGCGTCGTTTCCTCGCATCCGAAAGAGGCGGAGCTGTGGCATCGATTCGAAGAAAATCGCAACGCACTTGAATCGGGCTACGAGGAAATCGTTGCCGCGATTGGCGCTGGGGAGGAAATCACTCCCGGGGCAGAATGGCTGCTCGACAACTTCTATGTCGTGCGCGAGCAACTGATTGAAATCCGCGAAGATTTGCCGCGGCGGTTCTATCGCGAATTGCCGAAGCTGGCCCGAGGCGTTCTGGCGGGCTACCCGCGCGTCTATGCTCTGGCGCTGGAGATCATCGCCCACACGGATAGCACGCTCGATGAAGCGACGCTGACCCGTTTCATCAAGGCCTATCAAGAGATTACGCCGCTCGGCATGGGCGAAATTTGGGCAGTGCCGATCATGCTCCGATTGGGGCTCGTGGAAAATCTGCGCCGGCTTGCCGATTCGATCGTCGAAATCCAATTCCACCGACGTTGCGGCGAAGCATGGGCCGACGAGATCATCGAGCAACGCCCCGACGACGCTCCGGGGCGTCTCGCCGAGCGGACCAAACATCTGCCCGAGCTCGCCCCGCCGCTCGTGGCCCATCTCGATCAGCGGTTTCGCGACCAGGGACACGATCTCTCGGCCTGCTGGCACTGGCTGCACCAGCATATCGCCGAGCGGGGCGGTTCGATCGACGACATCGTGCGACAAGAACATCAGCGGCAAGCGCATGCCCAGGTGTCGACGGGCAACGCGATCACCAGCATGCGATTGATCTCGGCTCTCGACTGGTCGGCCTTCTTCGAAGAGATCAGCCTTGTCGAACGCGAACTTCGCCGCGATCCGGCCGGCGTCTACGGCAACATGGATTTTGCCACGCGCGATCGCTATCGCCATATCGTCGAAAGCCTGGCGCGAAGAAGCGGTTTGCCGGAGGTGGAAGTCGCACAGCGCGTCGTCGTCGAGGCGTTCAAGGGTCCGCCCGGCGCCGCCGGCGGCCACATCGGCTACTACTTGATCGACGACGGCCGAGCCGCTTTCGAATCGTTGCTTGGCGTGATTCGCATGCCGTTCGGGCGAATCGCGAACACGTTGGCGCGGCGTCCCGGTTGGGCCTATTTCGGACTGACGGGCGCCCTTTGGCTCGGTTTCTCGGCGGCAATCGATGCCCTGGCGGCAACGCATGGCGGGCCGGGTGGAATCGTGTTGCTGGCCGCGATTCTTGCTTGGATTCCGGCAAGCGAAGTCGCCGTCGCGCTAGCGAATTATCTGACCTCGCTGCGGTTGTCGCCGCGTGTCTTGCCGAAAATGGAATTCAAGGAGGGCATTCCAAGCGCCGAGCGCGCCATTGTGGTCGTGCCTTCGCTGCTGCTGTCGCACGACTGCTTGCGCGGGTTGCTCGATCGGCTGGAAATCCACTATCTGGCGAATCCCGATCCCGAAGTCGTCTTTGCCCTGCTTACCGATTTCGTCGACGCGTCCACGCAGGACCTGCCCGAAGATGCCGACTTGCTGAAGGCGGCGATTGTGGGAATTGAGGAGTTGAACCGCCGCTATGCCGACGGCGGCAAACAACGATTCTGGCTCTTCCATCGGGCGCGGCGCTGGAACCCGCTGGAAAATAAATGGATGGGCTGGGAACGCAAGCGGGGAAAACTTTCGGAATTCAATCGCTTGCTCCGCGGCTCGACCGACACCAGCTACATCGTTCCCGAGCGTCCGCCGACGCAACTGGCCGATGTGCGATACGTCGTCACTCTCGATGCCGACACGCAGCTTCCGCTCGGCACCGTGCGACGTTTGGTAAGCACGATCGCACATCCGCTCAATCGGCCGCAGCAGGGGGCTCGGCAGGAAGTCATCGAGCGCGGCTACACGATTCTTCAACCGCGAGTGGGCATCAGCCCAATCAGCGCAAATCAATCGTTGTTCGCGCGGATCTACTCCGGCAATCCTCATCTGGATCCGTATGTCACGGCGGTATCGGATGTATATCAAGACGCGTTCGGCGAAGGGAGCTTCATCGGCAAGGGGATTTACGATCTCGATGCCTTCGAAGCCGCCACCGAATCGGCATTTCCGGAGAACCATATCTTGAGCCACGACCTCATCGAAGGTTGCTTGGCTCGGGCGGCGCTGGTCTCCGACGCGGAATTGATCGACTCGATGCCGGGGCAATACTATGCGTTCGCGCGGCGGCAACATCGTTGGGTGCGCGGCGATTGGCAATTGTTGCGGTGGCTGTTTCCCTTCGTCCCGACCATCCATGGAAAACGCCGCAACCCGTTGAACGCCGTTTCGTGGTGGAAGATTTTCGACAATCTCCGCCGGAGTCTCGTGCCTCCGACCTTGCTGCTGCTCCTGGCCGTCGCATGGCTGGCGTTGCCGGGGCCTGCTTGGGCGTGGACGCTCGCGGCGGTGGCAGTGTCGGCGATGCCGCTGTTGATCCACGTCGGTTCGATTGCGATGCATCATCCGCGCGGCGTTTCGTGGCTGCAGTATGCTCGGGATGTGCGTGGGCAGGTCGGCTTGTCGGCACTTCAAACCGTGTGCGCGGTCGGTTTCTTGCCGCACCAGGCGTATCTAATGGCCGACGCGATCCTTCGCACCGTGGCGCGTGTGTTGATCACGCATCGCAATTTGCTGGAATGGGAAAGTGCGGCGGTGACCGAGCAGAAAACACGCGGGACATTGCGGTTCTATGTTCGCCGGATGTGGGCCGCACCGGTGTGGGCTGCCGCAATGCTGGTGGCAATTCTGGTCCGAGGCCCCGACGGGCTGTTGAATGCCGCGTTTTGGAGCGCCTTGCCGCTGTTGGCATTATGGACAGTTTCGCCGGTTTTGGCATGGGCGCTGAGCCGGCCATTCCGCCGTATACCGCTTCCCTTGAACGACGAAGAACGGCGCGAACTGCGGCTCGTGGCTCGCCGCACCTGGCTCTTCTTCGAAACGTTCGTCGGCCCGGAAGACCACTGGCTGCCGCCGGACAATTTTCAAGAGTCTCCCAAGCCGGCGGTGGCGCATCGCACGTCGCCCACCAACGAAGGATTGCTCCTGGTGTCCGCCTTGGCGGCGCACGACTTCGGCTTCCTCGGAATCCATGATCTAACGGGCTGGCTCGAGCGAAGTCTCGACACATGGCTGAAGCTGGATCATTATCGCGGCCATCCCTACAACTGGTACGACACGCGAACGCTCGCCTCGCTGCACCCGGCATATGTCTCGACCGTCGACAGCGGCAACTTGGCCGCGTGCGCTCTGACCGTCCGGCAGGGGCTGCTTGCGCTCTCGAACGAGCCATTGCTCCGCCGCAGGAATCTGGCCGGGCTTGGCGATATGCTCGCGCTCGTCGAAGAAGCGATGCGCGGCGAAGCCGCCGAGCCATTGCCGGACCAGACATCGAAAGACGATCTTGCCGCCGCCGCCGACGCGCGGCACCTCCGCCCGCTGATTGACCACGTTGTCAGCCTGGAGGCAACCGCGACGGGCGATCCACTCGCTTGGAACGCCATGCTCGCCGAGATACGAACGGCCGTGGCGCCGATTTTGGCGGCCTGCGGCAATCCGCTTGCAAAATCGGCGAGCCCGACCGCCGGCCAATCGCTCCCGCCGCCGGCGCTGGGAAATCGTTCGGCCGCATTGGCGAAGCAAGTCGATGAGTTGCATGGCGATTTCGGCGCATTGTTTCCCTGGGTTTGCCTGAACGAAATATTCGCAGCCAATCGCGATCCGCGAATGCCTTGGGACAGCGTTCTGCAAGCGCTCAGCGGCGCCACGACGCTTGCCCGGATTTCTGCGCTTCCGGAAGCCGTGGAACCGCAATTTGCCGCGCTGCGCGGTGCGGTTTCGGCATCAGCGGGCGCGAATGGCGATCGGTCCAGCGAACTCGCCGCCATTGCCGAACTGCAAGCGGCCGTTGCCGCCGGGGCCGAGGCCGCCAAGAAACTTTTGGATCGCTGCCAACGGCTCGCCGAGCGGCTGCAGCAAATGGCGGCCGAAATGGATTTCTCGTTTCTGTACGACCGCTCGCGCCGTCTGTTCTCCATCGGCTACAACATTTCGACGGCCCAATTGGATCGTAGCCGCTATGATCTCTTGGCCTCCGAGGCCCGGTTGGCGAGTTTCTTATCGATCGGCAAGGGAGAGATCGACTACCGGCATTGGTTCCACTTGGGCCGGCCGTTGATGAACACGGCCGGGCTGACGGGGTTGCTCTCGTGGGGCGGCACGATGTTCGAATACCTGATGCCAAGCCTGTTTTTGCGAACCTATCCGGAAACGCTGCTGGCCCAAAGCTGCGAGGCCGCGGTGCAACGGCAAATCCAGTTCGGCCGGCAACAGCGGCTTCCCTGGGGAGTTTCCGAATCCGCCTTTGCGGTGCTCGATGCGGGCCTCACCTATCAATACCAATCATTCGGCGTTCCGGGGCTCGGGCTGAAGCGCGGGCTGGCGGAAGATCATGTCGTGGCGCCGTATGCCACGGCGCTCGCGCTGGCGGTGCAACCCCGCGACGGCATGCTGAACTTTCGCGCGCTCGCCGCGGAAGGAGCACTGGGGCACTGGGGCTATTACGAATCGATCGACTACACGCCCCGCCGCCTCCCGCCCAATGAAAACAAGATCATCGTGCGCTGCTATTTTGCCCACCATCAGGGAATGTCGTTGACATCGCTGGCCAACTGCCTGCTCGACAATTGCATGCCGCGGCGCTTCCATTCCGAGCCGATGACCAGGGCTGCCGAATTGCTGTTGCAGGAGCGCGTGCCGGTGGCGATTTCGCTCTTGGAGCCGCATGAAGACGAGGTGGCCCAAGCGCCGGTGGTGCGGCAGGCCGATCGACCACTCAGCCGCTGGTTGACGACGCCGCACACCTACAGCCCGCGGGCCCATTTGCTTTCCAACGGTCAATACACCGTGATGCTCACCAATGCCGGCGGCGGCTTCAGCATGCATCAGGAAACCCGCATCACGCGCTGGCGCGCCGATACGATCTGCGATCCGTGGGGCCAATTCATCTACATTCGAGATCTCGAGCGGCACGCTTTGTGGTCGGCCGGTTTTCAACCGGTCGCCAAGCAACCCGACGAATACGAAGTCTTGTTTTCGGTCGACAAGGCGGAATTCAACCGCCGCGATGACGAATTGGAAACCCATTTGGAAGTTGCCATCGCACCCGACGACAATGTCGAAGTGCGGCTGCTCTCGATCACCAACCACGGCGATCGGCCGCACACGGTCGACGCCACCAGTTTTGCCGAATTGGTGCTCTGCCCGGCTGAGGCGGATCTCGCGCATCCGGCATTCCAAAAGCTGTTCGTCGAGACGGAGTGGTTGCCGGAGCATAATGCCCTGTTGGCCCGGCGCCGGCCGCGCACTCGTGGGGAGCAAACCGGCTGGGCCGTGCATATGTTGGCAATCGACGACAATTCGCGAAGCCTTGCCGCCGGCGGCATCCAGTTCGAGACCGATCGCGCGCGGTTCTTGGGGCGCGGACAAACGGCAGCTTTGCCGGCGGCGTGTTTGCCGGGCGCGGTCCTTTCCGCGACGGTCGGGCCGGTGCTCGATCCGATCTTCAGCTTGCGGCAGACGATGCGCATCCCGGCAGGACAATCCGTGCGGTTGGCATTCAGCACCGGCTTCGCGAAAACGCGCGAAGAAGCCGTCGCCCTGGCCGATCAATACCACGACTTGCGCGTCGTGTTGCGCGCTTTCGAATTGGCCTGGGCCCATGCGCAGGTCGAGCTGCGCCACGTCCATCTATCGGCCAACAAGATTCATCTCTTCCAACGGCTCGCGTCGCTGCTGCTTTATCCCGATTCGGCAAAGCGGGCTCCGCCGGATATCTTGGCGGCCAATCGGCAGGGGCAATCGGCCCTATGGCGATACGGCGTGTCGGGAGATTTTCCGATCGTGCTCGCGCGGATTACCGGTCCGGAGCAAGAGGGGCTCGTCCGCGATCTGCTGTTGGCGCATCAGAATTGGCGCGCCAAGGGGTTTACCGTCGAACTCGTGCTTCTGAACGAGCAGCCGGCCGGATATATCGACACGGTGCAGGATCAATTGCATCGGCTGCTGGGCGAGAGCAGCGGCTGGGATTTGTTGAACAAGCGCGGCGGTGTTTTTGTCTTGCAGGCCGGGCGAATTCCGGATGAGGATCGGATCCTGCTGCAAGCAGCCGCCGGCGTCGTGCTGAAGGGAGACGCAGGCTCGCTCGACAAACAACTCGACTTGCCGGCCGGCGCGGCGAAGCTGCCTCCCGCGCAGCCCTTCGAGCGGCGGCTGCACGATTCCGGTAGCGACCAACGCTCCTTAAAGGCAAAACGTCCCGCATCGTCGGCCAATGCGTCCGCCGCAAATTTCGATAACGGTTTTGCTGAATTCTCCCGCGATGGCAGCGAATACGTCATCCGGCTTTCCCCGGATCGCTGGACGCCGGCCCCATGGAGCAACGTCGTCGCCAATCCATCGTTCGGTTGCTTGATCACCGAGACGGGCGGCGGATACACGTGGTCGGAAAATAGCCGCGAAAACAAGCTCACCGGTTGGTCGAACGATCCGGTGTCCGATCCCCCTTCGGAAGCGATTTACATTTGCGACAGCGAGACGGGCGAGCACTGGACCCCGACGCCATTGCCGAGCCGCGATCCGCAGCCCTACATCGTTCGGCACGGTCAAGGCTATTCGCAATTCGAACACCATTCGCACGGCGTCAGCCAACGGCTGCTCGTGACGATCGCCGCCGACGATCCGGTAAAAATCGTCCGGCTTTCGCTGCGCAACGACTCGGGCCGACCAAGGCAGCTTGCGATAACCGGCTGTGTTCAATGGGTGCTCGGCGTCGATCGGCAGCAGACGCAGCTCCACATCGTCAGCGCGACGGACGAAAAAACGGGGGCATTGCTCGCCACGAACGCATTCAACCAGGATTTTTCCACGCGCGTTTCCTTTTTTCAAATCGTCGGCCGGACGCGCACCTGCACTGCCGATCGCCGTGAGATGTTCGGCCGAAACGGCAATTGGGCCAATCCAGCCGCCCTGGCGCGAACCGCGCTTTCCGGCCGCGTCGGCGCCGGACTGGATCCTTGCGGCGCCCTGCAAACCAAACTTCAACTTGCCCCCGGCGAGGAAACCGAGGTCGTGTTTCTCCTCGGCCAGGTGGCAAGCCGGGATGATTTGCAGCCGCTGTTGGAGCGCTACTCCGATCCCCATGCTGTCGCGGCCGCCGCCGACAAGAGCCGCGCAATGTGGAACGATTTTCTATCGGCGGTGCAAGTCCGCACGCCGAACCGCGGTCTCGATCTGCTCTTGAATCGTTGGTTGCCCTATCAAACGCTCAGTTGCCGCTTCTGGGGCCGATCGGCTTTCTATCAGGCCGGCGGCGCCTACGGTTATCGCGACCAACTGCAAGATTCGATGGCGCTTGCCTACGGCCGACCCGATTTGGCTCGCGAGCATCTGCTGCGAGCAGCCTCGCGGCAATTCGAGGAAGGAGACGTGCAGCATTGGTGGCATCCGCCGACCGGCCGCGGCGTTCGCACCCGCTTTTGCGACGATTTTCTGTGGCTGGCGCTCGTGACGTGCCATTATGTCGCGATCACGGACGATGCCGCGGTGCTCGATGCCGTGGTGCCCTACCTTCATTCGCCGCCGCTGAAAGAAGACGAGCAGGAACGCTACGAATTGCCGGAAGTTTCGCCGCAATCCGATTCGCTCTACGCGCATTGCTTGCGCGCCATCGACCATGGTCTGCGATTCGGAGCGCATGGGTTGCCGCTAATGGGAAGCGGCGACTGGAACGACGGCATGAGCGATGTCGGCGCCGGCGGCAAGGGAGAAAGCGTTTGGGCGGCGTGGTTTCAGATCGTCATTCTTCAGCGTTTTGCAAAAATTGCTGCAAGCCGCAAAGACACAAACCGAGCGACACAGTTGGCGTCTCGCGCCAGCGAACTGCGGCGAGCCGTCGAAAGCGTGGCCTGGGACGGGGCCTGGTATCGCCGCGCGTTTTTCGACGATGGAACTCCGCTCGGTTCGAAAGAAAACGATGCTTGTCAGATCGATTCGATCGCCCAATCGTGGTCCGTGTTCGCCGGCGGCGACGCCGAGCGGTCGAAACTCGCGATGCAATCGGTTTGCGACCGGCTGATGCGTAGCAGCGATCAGCTCATGTTGTTGCTCTGGCCGCCGTTCGATCACACGGCTTTGGAGCCCGGCTACATCAAGGGCTATCTTCCCGGCGTGCGCGAAAACGGCGGCCAATACACGCACGCGGCCTTATGGACCGTGCAAGCATTTGCAGAAATGGGCGAGGGAGATCGAGCGCTCGAATTGTTCGATCTACTCAACCCGATCCATCATGCGATCGATCCGCATGCGGCCGAGAAATATCGCGTCGAGCCGTATGTCGTCGCTGCCGACGTTTACAGCTTGCCGCCGCATACCGGCCGGGGCGGCTGGACATGGTATACCGGAAGCGCGGCCTGGATGTATCGCGTCGGCTTGGAATCGCTGCTGGGATTTCATTTGCAGGGCGATTCGCTACGGATCGATCCCCGCGTGCCGAAGAGTTGGCCCGGCTTTGAGATCACCTTCCGGCGTGCGAACAGCACGTACCGAATCGTCGTGGAAAACCCCAGCGGAGTGCAACGCGGCATTCGTTCCATTGCCCTTGATGGCCGCGAATGCCCGGGCGGCGAAGTTGCTTTGACCGATGACGGCGCGGCGCACCAAGTCTTGGTGACAATGGGATAGACTTGTTGAAAAAGGAAGGCGGCTGGCTCCGAACGACCAATCGGTTTTATCGCACGTTTCGCGATTGCGCGAGATGCCCGTCCCGTTCTTCAACACCGGCTATTTAGCTGATCGGCTATTCAGGAGTTTTTCGCGATGGCCGACCATCGTTGCCAAGCCCGCTGCTGCGCGTGAATCGCGTCGGGGCCACGGCCACTTCTTCGGTGAGCAACGTGCCGAGCTTCCGTTCGATGCAATCCACTGGCCGTAATCCGCCTCGGCTATCGGGCACCAAACCTTCGTCCCCGCGAAACGTCGCCACACCCCGGGTCAAACGATCGCGCTTGCGTAGTTCTGATAGTTGCATCGGTTTGGTCCTCTTACGGCCTTGTTCCAACAAGGATAGAATCCGCTGCGGTATTAGCAATTTACATGCCAATCCCGTCGCACGGGTTGGCTATGTCGTAGAATCTCATTAGGAGGAAAGGGTTTACTTGCATTCTTAGTTGCCAGTGAGCCCATCGGCTGGCGCCTGCCGTGCTTCACGAACGATCAACCAACAGGCATGCTAGAATCATTTGGCATCATATCGCTCAAGCGGAAGTTGTTTCGTCGGTAATCGCTCGATTAGTTGTCGGCCCGATTTCCACGGCAGAATCCGCAGGTTCCGCACAGTCTTTTCGTGCACCTTCGCCCCAATTTTTTTCCAACGCCCGACGGCCGCAGGATCATGCAAGTCATTCTTTCCGCCGTCGGACCCGATAATCGTGGATTGGCCGATCCGATCATCCACTACGTGACCGGTCTGGGGGCGAATATCGCCGAGATCCAGATGTACGATCACGACGACGAATGCCTCTTCGCGATGCTGTTGAGAATCGAACTGGCCGGCGATGAATTGCTCGGCTTGCGAACCGCCATGGCGGAAATCGGGCAGCAGAAACGGCTGTCGATCCGCGTCTGGTCTCCGGAACTGCGATCCGAGCGGCCGCGACTGGCGATCTGCACCACGCTGCGGCCCGAGCCGGCATTGGCGCTGCTTCGGGCGATCCGTGATCAAACGGTGCGGGCCGAGGCGGCTGTGATGCTCGGCAACCGCACCCATTGCCGCTTGCTGGCCGAGCAGTTTGGCGTCGACTGGCATATGATCGGCGACGACAATGGCGTGGCCGACGACGCCCGCATCGTCGAGCTTTGCGATCAATACGATGTCGACTACATCATCCTCGCCCGCTATATGCGAATCCTTTCGGCCGAGGCATGCTGGAAATATGCCGGCGGACGGATCGTGAATCTGCACCACGGACTATTGCCGGCCTTTCCCGGCATGCGGCCCTACCAGGATGCCTACGCGGCGCGAATGCTGACGTTCGGGGCGACCTGCCATTTCATCGTGCCCGAGCTCGATGCGGGCAATCAGATCATCCATCAATCGACGTTCACCGTTCCGCCCGGCATGAAGCTCGACACGATCATCCGCCGCGGCCAGGAAGACAACGAACCGCATTGCCTTGTCGAAGGCGTTCGCCGCGTGGTGACGCGCGAAGTGCGGCTGCATTTTCACCGCGTCGTGGCGGCAGGAGAACGGGCGGATTGACCGAGGTCGGATACGAGGTCGGGCAAGACGCGCGAAACCGCAAGCAAGCGTCCTGCACCGTTTGGGATTGAATCGCGCGTGCGATCGCGAAGCCCAGGGAAGGCCAGGAAGACGCTGTCCAGTGGACGACCGGTCGTGGGCCTTCCCTGGGCGTGAAGCGGTTCCGAGCTTCGCACTGCAAAAACTCATTTCGACTGCCAAAGACGAAACGTTCCACCATAACCCTTCAGGATCGGAAACATGAAACTTCAATCGATGAAACTTCGAACCGCCGCGATCGCCGTGGCGCTCTCGTTGACATGCGCGATCGCTGCGCGGGCGGAGCGGCCCTCGTATTTTTCGCCGTCGGCCGTCGACGCGATCAAGCTCCTCCCCGGTTTTCCCGCGGCCGATTCCGATGAAGCCCATGAAGAACTGCTGCTGATGCGCGTCATGCAACGGCATCGGACGGAAGAACAGGTTGCCCGTTGCGAATCGGAAGTGAATCTGTCGGTGGATGCATTCAAGAGCGTTCTCGGACCGTGGTGCACCTCCGACAATCTGCCGCAACTATCGAAGTTATTCAAAGCTTTGGCTAAGGATTCGAAGCCATTCAGCGACGCGGCCAAAGATCATTTCAAGCGCCCGCGGCCGGCCAAAGAAGATCCGCAAATCCATGTGCCGATCAAGAATGAAACGACCTATGCGTATCCGAGCGGACATTCGACGCGCGGAACAATGTATGCCCTGATCCTCGCCGAACTCGCTCCGGCACATCGCGAAGCGCTCTTGGACCGCGGCCGCGAGATCGGGTGGGACCGCGTCGTCGCCGGGCTGCACCACCCGAGCGACATCTATGGCGGCCGCGTTTTCGGCCAGGCACTTGCCGAATCTCTCTTGGCCGATCCGAAATTCAAGGATGAATTGGCCGTGCTGAAGAAGGAACTCGCCGATGCCGAGGCGCACGCGAAACCGGCCGAGCACGCCGCGGACCCGAACTCGCCGACCCACGCCGGCCACCACGCCGCCGAACCGGCAGGAGCCGCGCGATAACTGCCTGTCGCGCGGTTCGCTCGACGTTCGGTTATGATTCCTCCGGGTTCCCACGCACTCGGCGTCGAAACAGCTCCTTGTTCGAACGGCAGCTCACCCTCCGCTGATTGCGATGCGCGACAACTTCCGCCAATATCTTCTGCAACAGCTCGATGGCATTCGGGCCGCAGGCACGTACAAGCGCGAGCGCGTGATCTCGACGCCGCAGGATGCGCATATCCGCGTCGGCGAGGGGCGCGAATTGCTAAACATGTGCGCGAACAATTATCTCGGGCTGGCCGAGCATCCGGCGGTTTTGCAAGCCGCCCATGCCGCGCTCGATCGCTGGGGCTATGGCCTGGCATCGGTGCGGTTTATCTGCGGCACGCAATCGTTGCACAAGGAACTCGAAGCGAAGCTGAGCGAATTCCTCGGCACCGAAGACACGATCCTCTACAGCTCGTGTTTCGACGCCAACGGCGGATTGTTCGAAACGCTGCTCGGCGCGGAAGACGCCGTGATCTCCGACGAATTGAACCACGCCAGCATCATCGACGGCATCCGGCTTTGTAAAGCGCAGCGATTCCGCTATCGCAATAGCGATATGGCCGACCTGGAAGCGAAGCTGAACGAAGCCGCTTCGGCGGGGGCCCGCTTCAAGCTGATCGCCACGGACGGCGTTTTCTCCATGGACGGCTACGTCGCAAATTTGGCGGCCATTTGCGATTTGGCAGACAACTACGATGCGCTCGTGATGGTCGACGACTCGCATGCCGTGGGATTCATGGGCCGCACGGGGCGTGGAACGCACGAGCTATGCGGCGTGATGGGCCGGGTCGACGTTCTCACCGGCACGCTCGGCAAGGCCCTCGGCGGCGCCAGCGGCGGATACACGAGCGGCAAGCGAGAAATCGTCGAAATGTTGCGGCAACGATCGCGGCCGTATCTGTTCTCGAACACGCTCGCCCCGAGCATCGCCGGCGCGTCGCTGCAGGTGCTGGAAATGCTTTCGCAATCGACCGCGCTGCGCGACAAGCTGGAAGCCAACACGCGTTTGTTCCGCGAGGAAATGGCCCGCCGCGGTTTCAGCATTTTGGCCGGCACGCATCCGATCTGCCCGATCATGCTCGGCGACGCGGCGCTGGCGGGCCGATTTGCCGAAGCGGCGCTGGCCCAGGGCGTGTATGTGATCGGGTTTTCCTATCCCGTCGTGCCGCAAGGCAGAGCCCGCATCCGCACCCAAATCTCCGCCGCCCACTCACGCGACGACCTGCAATTCGCGATCGAAGCCTTCGCCGCCGTAAAGCAAGAGATCGGGGTGTAACGTTAGCGGCAAGGCGCTAGCCGCCGGTCCAACGAGTGGCACGCCACACTTAGAACATCGGCCGCTCGGATGTTTCGAAACGGTGCGACATCGCGATGAACAGCATCGGCGGCTAGCGCCCTGCCGCTAACGGAAGGATCGCAAACTTCCGGAGGCTACACCAGTCGCCACGCGCCGCTGTAGATATTGAATCGGCGATCGCGGACGAAACCCAGCAGTGTCATTCTGAACCGCACCGCCAATTCCACTGCCAGGCTCGACGGCGCTCCAACGGCCACGAGCATCGGGCAACCGGCCATCAAGGTTTTTTGCATCAATTCGAAGCTGGCCCGGCCGCTGACGAGAATTCCCTTGTCGCGAAGCGGCAATCGAGCGGCCCACAACTGCGAGCCGACGAGCTTATCGACCGCGTTGTGCCGGCCGACATCTTCGCGAATCGCGAGCAGATTCCCTTTGGCATCGAAGAGCGCCGCCGCGTGCAAACCGCCCGTTCGATCGAACACGGTCTGCGATTGCCGCAGCTTGTCGGGCAGCCCGTAGATCACGCTCGCCGAAATGCGTGGGGCATGCTCATCGAGCGCGGGAGCTTGTTGCAGCTCGAGCGCTTCGAGCGAACTTTTTCCGCAAACGCCGCAACTCGACGTGGTGTAGAAATGCCGTTCGAGCCGGCCAAGATCCACGGCAACCATCGGTCGCAATTCGATCTGCACGACATTATGCGCCGCCGCCGGCCCGACGGCGGATCCGACCGGCCGAACGGTTTCAATCTCGCCGCCGCCGCGGATGATGCCTTCGGAGAGCAAAAAGCCGGCGGCCAACTCCGCATCTTGCCCGGGTGTGCGCATCGTGATCGAGATGCTGCGTTGTTGCCGCCGATCCGCGGGCCCGTAGCCGAGGCGAATTTCAAGCGGCTCTTCGACGGCGACTTGATCCGGCCGAGCTTCGATCGCCGAGCCTTCGGCGGTCTGTGTTGCCTTCTGAACCGCAACTTGCAGAAAAGCTTGCTCGGTCACGCGATTCGACTCCAGGCGTCGCCACCGGCAAAGGAAAACTCGTCGGGAGGGCCCACCCTTGCTAGCGCTTCGGGCTAACGGGCGCGGTTTGATCCGGAGCAGCAGCCGCAGGTGCGGCGACGAACAGCGGCTCCGCAGTTTTATAGGTGCGATAGACGCCCCACACCAAAGGAACGCCGACGAACGCCCAGGCGAACACCAACCGCGCGAGAACTCCGGCGGAACTCATCGGCATCAACGGTTGGCTTTCGGCGTGTGGCGCGCTCATATATTCTTTCTCACGGATTGGCGAAGGCTCGGCCGAAAAATAGCTTCTCCACAGGCCCCTCTCCCCTTGCGGGAGAGGGCAGGGTGAGGGGTTCAAGAAACGGAAGTTATTTTTCGGCCGAGCCTGGCCGAAGTCTAGTCGAACACACCCGAATGGCGTCAGGCCGGTCGTCTCGCACCGGCCGGCTGCATCTCGGCAACTTGTTGCTCGAAATGATAACGCGGCTTGACCGGCGTAATCAAGAAGTTGCAAACGGCGCCAATCACCAGCAATCCGGCCATGAGGTACATCGTGTAGTCGTAGGAAAGCGATTTCGACACCTTTTGATCGATCATGTATTGCCCGATATAGGTGATCAACACCGGCCCGGCTATGCCAGCGGCCGACCAGGCGGTGAGCAATCGCCCATGGATCGCTCCGACCTGCATCGTGCCGAATAAGTCGCGGAGATAAGCGGGCACGGTGGCGAATCCACCGCCGTACATGCTCAAAATAACCGCGCAGCAGGCGATAAACAGTAGTTTGCTCCCCATGTGTCCGGTGCTTGGCACCAAGACATAAAGGCACGCGCCCAGCAGCAGATAAATCGCATAGGTCGGCTTGCGGCCGATATAGTCGGAGATCGTCGACCATAAGAATCGTCCGGCCATGTTGAAGATGCTCAGCAGCCCGACGAATCCGCCGGCCTCGAGCGGCGTCACGTCGCCAAACATATCCTGGATCATCGGCGAGGCTTGTTTCAAAATCGCGATTCCGGCGGTGACGTTCAAGAACAGCACAAGCCAAACCAAATAAAACTGCGGCGTCTGGATGGCCGAGTCGGCGGTCACCTGGGCGGAGGTGATCAGCCGCTGCGGCCGTGTCGGAGCGACATAGCCGGCCGGCATCCAACCCGGCGCGGGCAATCGCACCGTGATCGCCCCAAACAGCATGAACACAAAATAGCCAATCCCCATGACGACCCATGTTTGCGCGATCCCGGTCGAGGTTGGGCTCTTGAATCGGTCCATCAGGAACACGCCGAGCGGCCCGCCGATCATCGCTCCGCCACCGAAGCCCATGATGGCCATGCCGGTCGCCATGCCCGGCCGGTCTGGAAACCACTTGATCAGCGTCGATACCGGCGAAATATATCCCAATCCCAGTCCGATGCCGCCGAGCACGCCGTAGCCGAGGTAAATCAGAATCATCTGATGCAACTGCACGCCGAGGGCCGCCACGAGGAAACCGCCGCCGAAGCAGATTGCCGCGGCAACCATCGCCTTCCGCGGCCCGGCCGCTTCCAGCCATTTGCCGAACAGCGCCGCCGAAAGCCCAAGAAACACGATGGCAACGCTGAAGATCCAGGTGATTTCAGTGGCGACCCAATCCCCTTTTACATGCTGACTGACGCCGATCACGCGTTCCAAGGGTTTGTTGAACACGCTGAACGCATACACCTGCCCGATCGCCAAATGGATCGCCAGCGCGGCTGGGGGCACGAGCCAACGGCTGAAGCCGGGAGACGCAATGGTTCGTTCGCGGTCCAACACGGAAGGAAGGGCCATTACAGGGTTGCTCCGATTCCAGAGGTCGGTTGCTTGAAATCTATCGCGCGACGCTGAAGCCGAAACGCACGTCCCCGGACCACGCGGCGAATCGCCATCCCCCCAACAAACGCTCGCACACGCACGGCGATTGTTGTGCCGCACGCCCACGCCCGCTGCCACCGGGAACCATCCCGCGACGCAAGAAACGCCCGCCGTTTGGAATCGCGATCGATAGATTAGATTGTTGTCGCGACGGCTTAAGTGTACTACGCTGGTCCGAGGGGCGGCAAGCAAATCGCAAAACCAACTGCAACTCGCTTTTCCATAAGACACAGGCCCCAAGCTGGAGACGATCCGATGACTGTTGCCCTGAAAGAAGAAGACGATGGCAAAACGCTCATGGTCACGCTGAGCGGAAAGCTCACCAAAGAGGACTACCAACATCTCGGCCCGGAAGTCGATCGACTGATTGCAAAACACGGCAAAATCCGCATCCTCACGATCATGCACGATTTCCACGGCTGGACGCTCGGCGCCCTGTGGGACGACATCAAATTCGACTTCAAACACTTCAGCCACATCGAGCGGCTGGCCTTGGTCGGCGAGCGAAAATGGGAATCGGGCATGGCCGTCTTCTGCAAGCCCTTCACCACCGCCAAGGTCCACTATTTCGACATCGCACAGAGTGACGAAGCGCTGAAATGGGTGCGGGAGTAACTAGTGTGGCGCTCCTATCGATGGGGGTTTTGTCGGGCGAATGGCTAACCACAGAGCCCCCGTGCCGCGGAGCCGCGCCCAACGTAGCAGGCACACTCCGTGTGCCGTCTGCGCTGCTCCGTGCGCAATGCTCCGCGGTGAGTGTGCCTGCTACGACAAAAACGCTTTTCGTCGATCCTTACAAAGAATTCGTGTGTTAGTGGCACGGAGAACACCGGCCCGAGAAACGGTTCCCGACTTCCTGACACCGCTTTCCGCCCCGCTCCAATGCGGCGGAGCCGCGCCCAACGTAGCAGGGACACTCCGTGTGCCGTCTGCGCTGCTCCGTGCGCAATGCTCCGCGGTGCGCCGATGGCACACGGAGTGTGCCTGCTACGCTGCTCTCTAAGGACTTGGCACGGGTGGCTGCGATGCGCCGACGGGAGGCGGAACTTCTTCCGATCCGGTGGCGCGAGGCATCAATTGTTCGGCGAACGTCGGCCCTGGCGGGCAGG
>DATAWG010000126.1 GCA_036267355.1 Pirellulales bacterium
CCATCCTTCCGCGGCCAGACCAGCAAGTGCCAATGGTTGGGCATCAAGCAGTAGGCGAGCAGCCGCGTGCCGGCGCGCTCGACGGCTTGCGCGAGCACCTTTTCAAAGGCCTGATAGTCGCTGGGCGTCTCGAAAATCGGCAATCGCGCATTCGCGCGGTTGAGCACATGGTAGACAAAACCTCCAGCGTCGGCTCGCCGCGGCCTTCCCATGCCGAGGAACCTAACAAATTAGCCCGCCGGCGTCAAGAAAACGGTTCCTGACACCTTTTTGGCCCTTTTTGGCCCCCTTTTTGGCCCCTCGAATATCTGCGGCGGTAGCATTAGAACAGCGACATGATCCAATGGACGAGGCGGCTGATGTCGAGGCCGATCACGAAGATCATCAACGTCAAAATGAAAACCAAGCCCAGATAGGTCAGGTACATTTGCACGCGTTCGCTGGCCGGTTTGCCGCGGATGCCTTCGTACAATAGAAACATCATGTGGCCGCCGTCGAGGATCGGGATCGGCAGAAAGTTGATCACGGCCAGGTTGGCGCTCAAAAGCGTGAGAAAAATCAGCAGCTTGGGGATGCCTTGCTTGGCGCTATCGGCGGCCACCACGGCGATCGTGCCTGGTCCGCCCAGACCGTTGGGCGACACGCCGCCGCTGACGACTTTGCGTAGCGTGGTGACGATCTGCATCACCGATTCTTTGGTTTCGCGCCAGCCCAGGCGGCCGGCTTCGGTCCAGGAGTCGGTCTTGCGAATTTCCATCATCGGCTGCAACAGGAAACCGCGGCCTGGGAAATGGGCGCCCGGCACGCTGATCGTGTTTACGGTCGCAACTTGGTCGGCCCCTTTTTCCCCGCGCTGATAGGTGAGTTTCACCTTCACGCCGGTCGGGAAAATCTGCACCGCCGCGGCCAGATCGGGCCAGGAAAGCTTGCCGTCGGTCAGTTTGAGCGGCTCGGTGGGAAATTTCGGACCCTCTGCGAACTGCTTTTTCTCATCGTCGGTGGGCAGGAATTGGGCCGAGAGAATTTTGTCGCCCGGCTGAAGCGTTTTGGCGCCGGCCGACGCATCGGGCAACACCGCCGCCACGACGTTCGACACCGGATAGGCGATCCCCAGCGCGTCGCAATTGTAGAGGGTGCTTGGAATGCGGTTGTAGTCGAGCGGGGCGCGCAGGGTCGGGTGCAAAGTGAGCTTCGATTCATGCCCCGCTTCCGTGCGGCGAATTTCAATCGCGATCGGTTTGCCGGCCAGTTTGGCCAATTCATCGGGCAATCGCAGCGGATCGTCGACGGGCTTGCCGCCCACCGACTCGATCACGTCGCCGGCGCGAAGGCCGGCCGCGGCAGCGGGTGAACCATCTTGCACCGCCGCGATCGGGCCCATCTGCATCACGATGCCCAGGCTATGGAGCGGCGTGGGGGCAAGGGTGACTGCGAGCTTTTCGGGCTCGGGGGGCGGATTGCCCGGCACATCGCGGCTTACGCTGAACGTGATTTGCTCGTCGGCGTGTTGAGCCAATAGGGCTTCGATTTGGACGCCGTTTTCGAGCGGATGATTTTCCGAATCGACACTAGCCGCCACGATCCAATCGCCCCCTTTCAAGGCTGGCTTGGCCTCGGCGGCGGGAGTGTCGGGAAACGTGGGCGATGCGGAATCGCTGACCAGCGCGAGTTGATTGCTGCTGGCCGGGGCGACGCCGATCACGCTCCGTCCTCCCTGTTCGGCTTTATGGGCATCGGTCGGGCGGACGGTGAGCTCGATTCGCTTTGGCTTGCCGTCTGCTTGAGCGTCATTCTGTGGGTTTATCGGCGGCCGATCGATCATGAGCCGCAGATCGTTGCCGGCGCCGGTGAACAACACGCCCATCATCAAATCGCTATCGAAGCGGAGATGCTGGCTCGGTTTGTCGTGGTTGAATTGGACGATGCGATCGCCGGGGCGGATGCCCTGCGTCCATGCCGGATCGCCGGGAATCGCTTCGCCGACGACGCAGGGGATATAGCTGACGCCCCAGCGATAGGCGACCGTGGCGAAGATCACGGCGAAGATCAGATTCATGATTACGCCGGCCGAGATAATGGCCATCCGTTGCGGCACGCTCTTGGCCATGTAGCTGCGTGGGTCGAATGCTTCGTGGTCTTCGGCGGTTGGCTCGTGGGGAATATCGCCCTGCAGGCCGGCGCCGGAATGCCGCTGCGCATCGGCCGATTTGTTTGCGGCAGCTTCCGCGGCGGCAATTTGCTCGGGAGTCGCCGATGCGGCCGTCTGCGCTGCCGCCGCGGATTTAGCCTTGGCCCGTTCGCGTTCTTCGGCGGCACTGGCCGGATTGTCGTCTTGGCCGAGCATTTTTACGTAGCCGCCGAGCGGCAAGACGCCGATGCCATATTCGGTTTCGCCCCATTGGACGCTCCACAGCTTCTTGCCGGCGATGTCGAAGCCGAGAAAGAATTTTTCGCATTTCACGCCGCACAGCTTGGCGACGACGAAGTGGCCCAATTCATGGACGAAGATCACGAAGCCCAACGCCACGGCGGCGCCAAGAATCGGCAGCACCCAATGGAGCGTGTCCATCAAGGTGCCCAGCAGGGCAAAATGTCCCCACGTCAATTCGAACAGCGGTTGATCCACTGCAATGTCTCCTCTCGAGCCCACCGATCTATTTCGAAAATCCGATCCAACGTCGGATTCATTTCAAAGGCATGCCGCTCGACCACCGCTTTGCAAGCGGGAACAATCTGGTCGAACGGAAGCCGGCCGATGAGAAACTGGCCGACCGCCGCTTCATTCGCCGCGTTGAGCACCGTGCCGGTCGAACCGCCGGCCTTGGCGGCTTCCCAGCCCAACCGCAGCGCGGCGGCTTGCTGGCCGGCTGGCGGCTCGAAGCTCAATTGTAGCACGCGGCCGAAATCCATCCGCGGCGCCGGCCCGCTCCGCCGATGCGGATAATTGAGCGCATATTGAATCGGCAACTTCATGTCGGGCGGACTGATCTGTGCGATTGTCGAACCATCGATGAACTCGACCAACGAATGCACCACCGATTGCGGATGCACCACCACCTCGATCTGCTCGGGCTCGAGGTCGAACAGCCAGCGGGCTTCGACAATCTCGAGCGCCTTGTTCATCATCGTTGCCGAGTCGACGGTGACTTTTGGGCCCATGTTCCACGTGGGATGCACGAGCGTTTCCGCGACCGACACCTCGGCAAGTTGTTCCGGCGTGTGACGAAGAAACGGTCCGCCGCTGGCCGTGAGCACAACGCGGCGAACTTCGTCGCGCCGGCCGGCGTGCAAGGCCTGAAAAATGGCGCTATGCTCGCTGTCGACCGGCAAGATCTTCGCCCTGCTGGCCGCCGCAAGCCGCATCACCAGTGCGCCGGCCATCACCAGCGTTTCTTTGTTGGCTAGCGCGACGGTCTTGCCGGCCTCGAGGGCGGCCCAAGTGCTCCGCAATCCGGCGGCCCCGACGATCGCCGCTAGCACGACATCGATTTGCGGCCCCACCACGAGCCGATTGAGTGCCTCGGGGCCATAAAGCACTTCGGTCCCCTCGGCCAAGCCGTTCCAATCGGCAGCGGCGCCCGCCTCCGGATCGGTCACCACCACCCATCGGGGTCGCAGTCGCCGGGCTTGGTCCAACAGTAGCTTGCAGCTTCGATGGGCCGACAGCAACACCGCTTGCAACCGTCCGCTAGAGCCAGAAATCACTTCGACCGCATTGCGGCCGATGCTACCGGTCGAACCGAGCACTGCGACATAAGTCGGGCGGTTGGTCATGCAAGCGTCGCTGGGCGCGGTAGCGGGCGGATCTGTTATCGCAATTCTAGGTCGGCATTACGGTTATAACAATCGCAGAGCGGGCGGAGCCGCGATCAAAGTAGCAGGCACACTCCGTGTGCCGTCCGCACCGTTCTGGGCGCAACGCGTCGCGTTGCGCCGCCGGCACACGGAGCGTGCCTACTACAATAAAGGCGTTTTCGTCGCCCCTACAAAGGATTCGTGGTTTAGTGGCGCAGAGCGCTCGCCGCCCCGCGGGCAGCCGATTGACCCGAATCGGGCAGGACATAGGATAGAGGAAGCGGTTTTCCTGTCGCTCTGGAGTGCGGCGGCCGCCATTTTCAACGACCGAGCCCGCCCCGGACCACGCCCCGGTATGGAAAACCGCCCCGAAACGCCCCGCAAACCGTCCGAACCGCTCCGCAAACCGGCTGACAAACGCTCCCCGCCCGTCAACGCCCCTCTCGCCTGGGCTCTCGCCGCCGTCGGAATCGTGATTCTGCTGCTCGTGCTCTACGTCGAGCGAGATCAGTCGTATCAAATTCCCTACAGCGATCTGACGCGGTTGATCGACAACGGCTCGGTCGTGGTCAAAGATCCGAACGATCCGGCGCACCAGGTGCGCTACAGCAATCCCGGCGATATCCACATTGGTCCGCAGGAGATCAGCGGGAAGGCGATCCGCCAGGAAATCGCGGCGGCGCCGCTCGCCGTCGACGGTCCGAAGTCGATGACTCCGTCCGAAGCGGCGCCGAGCGGGGCGGATTCGGCCGACCACAAAGTCACGTTCCGAGTGAACAACAATCCGGCCTACGACAACAAGGACCTCCGCGAAGCGCTCAAGGCGCACAACATCAATTGGGACGTGACCGAATCGGCCGGCAGTTGGAAGACCTATTGGCTGCCGACGATCGCGCTCACGTTTTGCATTGTTGCCGTGCTGATCATTGGTTTTCGGCGGATGGGGGGCGCGGGCTCGCCGATGGCGTTCGGCCGCAGCCGCGGGAAAATGTATGCCCAGGAAGATCTGGGCATCATGTTCGACGACGTGGCCGGCATCGACGAAGCGGTCGAGGAACTGCGCGAGGTCGTTGATTTTCTCCGCACTCCCGAGCGCTACCAGACGCTCGGCGGCCGAATTCCCAAGGGTGTTTTGCTGGTCGGGCCGCCCGGCACCGGCAAAACGCTATTGGCCAAGGCCATCGCCGGTGAAGCGGGAGTGCCGTTTTTCAGCCTGTCGGGCAGCGATTTCGTCGAAATGTTTGTCGGCGTCGGGGCGGCCCGGGTTCGCGATATGTTTCAGCAGGCCGAGGCCAAAAGCCCCTGCATTATTTTCATCGACGAACTCGATGCCCTCGGCAAGACCCGCGGCACGAGCGTCGTCGGCGGACACGATGAACGCGAGCAAACGCTCAATGCCTTGTTGGTCGAAATGGACGGTTTCGATTCCAATAGCGGCGTGATCGTGCTCGCGGCCACGAACCGGCCCGAAACGCTCGATCCGGCCCTGTTGCGGCCGGGGCGATTCGATCGGCATGTGCTGGTGGATCGGCCCGACGTTCGCGGCCGGGAAGACATTTTGAAGGTGCATATTCAAAATGTGAAGCTCGATGCAAATGTGAATATCCGTGAGATCGCCACGATCACGAGCGGATTCGTCGGCGCCGATTTGGCCAATCTTGTCAACGAAGCCGCGCTGCTCGCGGCCCGGAAAGGGAAGGCCTCGGTCGGCATCGCGGAATTCAACGAAGGCGTGGAGCGCGTCACCGCCGGGTTGGAAAAGCGGAAGCGCGTCATCCACCCCGACGAAAAGCTCCGCGTCGCCTATCACGAAAGCGGCCACGCCCTCGTGGCGTACAGCTTGCCGAACACGGATCCCGTCCACAAAGTGTCGATCATCCCGCGCGGGCTGGCCGCCTTGGGCTACACCATGCAGCGGCCTGAAGACGATCGCTACCTGATGACGCAATCGGAGCTTGAAGCCCGCGTGCAGGTGCTTCTGGCCGGCACGATCACGGAAGAGATCGTCTTCGAAGACATATCGACCGGCGCCCAAAACGATTTGGAACGGGCGAGCGAAATCGCCCGGGCTATGGTGATGGACTACGGCATGAGCCTGCTGGGGCGGATGAGCCTCAGGGAAAGCTCGCGTTCGCCGTTCCTAGCCGGCGCCGGCCCCGACATGACGCGCGGCTCGGCCCATAGCGAACAGACGGCCCGCGAAATCGATCAGGAGGTGCGGCGGATCATCGACGAATCGATCCAAAAGGTCCGCGCTCTTTTGGAAAGCCGCCGGGCCTCGCTCGAGGCCTTGGCCAAGCGCCTGATGGAACGCGAAGTGATCGACGGCCAAGAGATGCGGCAGATCATCGACGAAACATCGACTAGCCCCTGGATCGCCCCCGGCACCAACACCGAACGCAAGCAACGTCCCGGCGTCGTGGAAGCTCCAGAACCGCGCGCCGCCGACCCAGCGGAAGGGACGATGTAAAACCGTAGGTCAGGCTTTCCAGCCTGACACAATCGACGCGCGGGGAGCCGCCGCCGGCCGTTCTCTACGCTCCATCGCAGAAGAAGGCGCGAGTCAATTCGTGCGAAGGCTGCGGCTTCCGCCATTTGCTTGACGCCGGTTCGCGACCGGGGGTACGATCCGGCGAGCGGATTCCAGCACGCTGCACATCCTGCCGTTCGCCCATGGCTTTATCCCACCGGCTGTCGTCGATATATCGCTGGCGCCCGTTGGGGATTGGCAAGCGATATTGGGTGGCCCTGTTTGTCGTGCTCGCGGTCGGCGGCGGAACCAATTGGCTTCGCGCGTGGGGGCACCGGGAATGGCAGCGAGAGACAGACTCGCTCGCGACTTTTCGCGATCGGGACATCAGCTTCACCAGGAGCCAAGTGCTTCCGGCATGGTTTTTCGGTCAGGACGGCGAGCGGGTCGTTGAGGTCTCTTGCGACGCCGGGCCAAGGCTCGTCCCCGGGGCCGCAATATTGGATCGCGATACGATCTGGGTTGGCACGGAATTGGAAGGATGGGCGATGCACCGCGTAAACAGCGAGCCGCCGCTGGCGGAGTTGCGGCGAGCCAAAGGAGAATTTCCGTATCTGAAGCACATCAAGATCGTAAAAGATTGGCGCGTCGACGAGTTACCGGTGGAGCAACTGCAGCAGTTTCAAGCGGCGCAATGAATCAAGCGCAACAGAATTCCTCTCGCAGCCCGCAAGAGAATCGGCAACATCCAGATTGGTTGCCACTCGATCAGCAGAAATACGAACCGCCGCTCGCTAGCGATGCGCGGTGAATTCCAGCGGATTTACCACCGCGACTTCGATTTGGTTGACCACTTGCCGGACGCCGGCCAGACCGCCGACGGCTTCTTGGGCCATTTGCTTGTGAAAAAACGTCGGCAGTTGGCCTCGCAACGTCAGAACGCCATGCTGAAATTCACAAAGCACCCGCCTCAGCACCGGATACGGACAAGCTGCCAGCCGGGCATGCCCCAATGCCACCATTCCCGCATCAGTGCCTTGACTCACCATACGACTCATTCCCTTGCGTAGTTGATTGTCGATCGGCCACGATGGAGACCGGTCGAAGAGCACTTTTCGTGCCGCCATTGAGGGGATCTCGGTTCGAGATGCCGTTACGGCGAAGGCACGAGAAATCTCGCTCCGAGGCGAAAATGCAGTATTATGGGCCAGCTCTCAAATGGAATTATCTGCATCATTTGGGCGCATGAGCCGCCTATTTCTTGGAGGCATACAACGCGATGCAGCCGGCATTCCGATCCCGATCCTTCTTTGGAGGAATCACCAAATTCGGGTAGGATTGGAAGGCATTCCCTGCGTTCGCGAACTGATCCGTACAAGGTTCTCCACAGATGCAATTCAACCGAACGCCCGTGCTGCGGGTGGGACGATCCAAATTACGCTCGGCGCTTTTAGCTGCCATGACGCTGGCTCTGGCGGCGGCAGCATGGCTCAATCGCTCCATGGCCGAGCCGCCGGTTATGAAGGAAACCGCCGGTAAGCCGGCGGCGACAAACGCCGTGGCCCAGCTCATCGGCCGGCGAGTCTCGAATTTCGTCGTCAAAGATGCCGGCGGCCAAACCAAGTCGCTGGCCGACTATGCCGACAAGCAGGCCGTGGTTCTGGTGTTCGTCAGCAGCCAGTGTCCGATCGCCAACGAATATCTGCCGATCATCGAGGAGCTGGCAAAAAAGTTCGCGGATCGATCGGTGCAATTTCTGACCGTCTATTCCAGCCCCAGCGACACGGCTGAAAAAGTCGCGGCCCAGCAAAAGCAGTTCAAGCTGACCTTGCCGGCGTTATTCGACCACGACCAACAGGTGCTCGAATCCGTCGGCGCCGAGCGAACGGCGGAGGCCTTCGTGCTCGATGCGCGGGGCGTGATCCGCTACCACGGCCGGATCGACGACCGCTACGGCTATGAGTACCACCGGGACACGCCAAAACGGAACGACCTGGAAATCGCGATTAATGAGCTATTGGAGCACAAGAAAGTCTCCATTTCGTCTACTTCCGCACAGGGTTGCTTGTTCGGCCACTGTGAGCGCGGGTTGGCCGACCGGACCAAAGGAAAAGTCACTTATTGCAACCAGGTCGTGCGGGTTCTCCAAGATAAGTGCCAAAGCTGCCATCGACCGGGCACTGCCGCCCCGTTTTCGCTTCTGGAGCCGGCAGCGGCCATGCATTGGTCGGAAATGATTCGCGAGGTCGTGCTCCAGCGGCGGATGCCCCCGTGGCACGCCGATCCGCGCTTCGGACAGTTTTCGAACGATCGCCGGCTATCGCAAGAGCAGCTCGACACGCTTGTGGCGTGGGTTGATGCGGGCACGCCAATGGGGGACAAATCCCAATTGCCGCCGCGACGCGAATTCGCCGAAGGCTGGACGATCGGCAAGCCCGACGTCGTGTTCGAGTTGCCCCGCGAGGTGACGGTTCCGGCAAGCGGGACGGTTCCGTATCAGTATTTCGAAACGCCGACCAATTTCAAACAAGACATGTGGGTGCAGGCGGCCGAGGCCCGGCCCGGCAATCGGGCGGCCGTTCACCATATCATCGCCTTCTATCGCGATCCGAACGGCTCGAAGCATCGCATCGAAGACCAATGGATCGCGGGCACGGCGCCGGGCGATATGGCGCTCGTCTTGCCGCCGGGCGTCGGCCGCCGAATCCCGGCCGGGGCGACAATCGTCTGGCAAGTCCACTACACGCCGACGGGCAAAGAGGAAAAAGATCGTTCGCAACTCGGGCTGATCTTTTGCAAGGGGCCCGAGCCACCGAAATACAATGTCGCCACACATGGCATTGGCAACCATCGCTTTCTGATCCCGCCCGGCGATGCGAATTTCGAAGTCGATGCCGAAATGAAATTGCCGCAGGATGTCACGATTCTGTCCTTCATGCCGCACATGCACTTGCGCGGCAAGGATTTTCTTTATCGGGCCGTCTATCCCGATGGCCATAGCGAGACGTTGCTTTCGGTGCCGCGATACAGCTTCGCCTGGCAGAGTAACTATCGCTGCGCAAAACCGATCCACCTGCCGAAAGGGACGCGACTGGAGTGCGTCGCCCATTTCGACAACTCGGCCGACAACCCGGCGAATCCCGATCCGACCAAAGCGATCCGCTGGGGCGATCAGACGTGGGATGAGATGATGATCGGCTACGTCGATTACATCGCCGGCAACGCGACGCGGCTGTAAGCTGCAAGCTGTGAGGCTTGAGGCTTGAGGCTGTGACGCTTGAGGAAGTGAGGCTTGACGCTGTGACGCTTGAGGAGAAATCGCGGCCGAAGGCTGCGGAATGCCTTCGTACCTCAAAGCATGAATGTCCCCGCTTCCTGTCCGAAGAGCGTTTTCTAAAGTGCGTTCTTCGGTGGGGCTGCCGTGTTTCCGGCCTGGTGCGGCCGCCACCGACGCTTCTCGAACGCCGGTGATGAATCGCAGCATACTTGAATATCCCCCGCAGATAGAAAACCGATCGCGGCCAGACAGGGAACCCCTTCGGCAGAGCCTCGGGCGGAGGATCGCCGCGCGCCATTGGGCCCACGCCATGCGCCAGGGATTGCCAGCGGACAGCGCGGCGTTTAGGCTTTGGTCACACTCGGCATTGTCGCGAAACACCAGCCCAAAGCGTTAGCGAGGCAGAGAACGCCTCGTGCGGCGAAGAATCCTCGCTACCACTTCGGGCTAGTGTGCGGGAGGTTATCGTTCGTCGCACCACGCAGATCAGGAGCCAGCAAATGATCACCGTCGGAATGAACTATCACGTCATCGAAGGCAAGCAAGCCGATTTTGAAAACAAGTTCGAGTCCGTGCTCGGCGCTCTCCGCGGCGCTCCCGGCCACACGGATTCCAAGCTCTTCAAAGATGTTGACGACGATTGCAACTATCTGATTATCAGCGAATGGTCCGACGATCAAGCGTTTCAGTCATTCATCCAGAGCCAAGCGTTTCGCGACGTCACCAATTGGGGCAAGGAGCAGATCCTCTCGGATCGGCCTCGCCACAAAATTTATAAGCACTAGAGAGGCTGTGAGGCTTGAGGCGACAGGCTGTGAGGTGCGCGGGGGACCGGACGCTTGCGCGTCCTTAGCCTGAGCCTTTTGGCCTTCCGCCTGGAGCCCTTCGACCGCCTCTTGCGGCGGCGTCGGTGGCCATCTATAAACGAAGGTCCGACGTGCAAGCCGAAGTGGCGGAATTGGCAGACGCGCTAGCTTCAGGAGCTAGTTCTCGAAAGGGAGTGCAGGTTCAAGTCCTGTCTTCGGCACTTG
>DATAWG010000127.1 GCA_036267355.1 Pirellulales bacterium
CCGTTCTTGCCGCGCATGAGCGTGATTTTCAACTCGTCCGCGGTTTCGAGCAAATCGCACGGTTCCGGGTCCGGCCGGTCGAAGTTCATGCGATTCATCATGGGGCACCAGCCTTGCCGGCGTGCGGCTTGTGCTCGATGCGCAGCGTCGGCTTGAACGATGGCGACGGCGGAAGAGTGATTTCCTGTTGCGTGATCCGATCGCAGCGGTAGTTAGACTCGAAAAGGCCGACCGTGCGATGCCCTAGGTGCATGCGCCCGGCGCCCGCTTTCACCTTCTCTGCCTCGGACGCGCTGCCCCTACGAATCCACTTCAACGAACCCGTCAAGCCCGCGGCCTTAATTAGCAGCTTGGCCTCACTGGAAAAGGATCGCCGGCAGACCCACAGCGGAAAGCAAAGCGCGCGCGGTCTGCCGCTGGCCATGCAAGCCCGAATGGCTTCCATCGTTTCCGCGGGCAGCACGCGATTGATTGAGTCGCCCGTCTTGCTCATCACGACGGTTAGCCGGCCGGTCCCATCGGGCATCGGTGCGATACTCTCGAACTCGATGCTTAAAATGTCGCCGAGCCGAAGTCCGGTGAACCATGCCGTGAGCAGAAAAGCGCGCCACCATAGACGCCGCTCGATTCCCGTCTCATAGAACGAAGTTTCCATTTCGTCCGCCGCCGCGAGCAACTTTCCGATTTGCTCGCTGTCCCAACCTTCCACGATCAGCCGTGGAAGTTTCACCTTGCGAATCCGCCGCGGTAAGTCGTTCCTTACTTCCGTTTCGAAAGCGAACCGCCAAAAGGTCAATAGCTGCCTGCGATTCGTGGCGACTGTGCGCGGCCCAACCTGTCCCTCCATGTGGACAATCCACGCATTGATCTGCGGAGCCGTCAAGTCGGCGATCTTCGCCGGCCTTTCGAGAAAACGAGAGAATGAACTGATCGTAGATTTGTAACCGTTGTCGATCGTGGATTGCGCGATGGGTCGCTCGACGATGTAGTAATTCATCAAAAAATCGAGCAGCGTCGTTTCGGGAGTGGCCGGATTCGCGGGCACTGGCCCAGCCATCGGGGCAGCCTTCTTAATCGCTGCGCCGCGCTCAAGTGCTTCGACGGTAGGAACGGGACTATACCGCGATGCGCGCGTCTCCCGTGGTTTCAGCCGCTTCGGCGCCGGGAGTTTCGGTTGCTTGCCGCTCGACGGCATATGACCGGCAAAGACGATTGCACGCCAAAGCGCAAACAGCCGCTCGGCGGTGATTCGCGCCGTGCTGGCCATCCGGCCATGTGCCACGATGAACTGCATCAATTTAACGGGCTTCGCCGGGGACGCGGTGAGTCCCGATAAATCCGCCAGTGTCGGCGATCGCTTTAGAAAAGCATCGAGCCAGCGTATGGCAATCCCAGTTTCGTGTAGAACTCGCGCACCGTTGCCAGTTTTGGTGGCCAGGGGAGCGCGGAAGGTTTCGAGGTAGCGGATCAGCGGCAACTCCGGGTCGAGACAGCCGTCTTGGCCGGGGGCATTGGATTTTTCCGCCAGGCTCGGTTCGGATGCCGGCGGAATGTCTGACGGCACCTTGGCCCGCGGCAACGTGCCGGCGGCGGGCGTTGCGCAAGCAAAGCCGCGACTGCTGGCGAGCGACCAGATTTTGACAAGGCAATCCCTCGGGACGGTCGTCATTCCAGCCGCCTTGCTGCGAGCGTTCAGCCACTTGATGAATGTGGCCGCCGTTTCCGGCTTGAAGTCGGAGAGCAGCCCGGGCCGTCCGAGGAATTCGTCGAAAAGCCGGATCGCTGATTCGTATGCGGCCCTTGTCGCCGGCGGGGTGTTCATCGGAAGCTTCGGAGCAAACGCCCCATCGAAATAATCCGCGACCGTGGTTAGCGGGGAGATGGAGAGATCGAACACGAAGTAGGCCAGCACAAGCAAGATGCCGCGATAATAGGTGGTTGTCGCTGGGCGGCGCCCCGCGAGCCCCGTACACCATGCGTCGATCGCATCGCGATTCAAGTCGGCAAGCGTTGCCGGGCGTCCAAGGAATGTCTCAAACGATCGAACTGCATTGTGGTACGAGTTATTTTCGGACCGTGCCGAAATTCTCTTTGTGGGGGCATAGTGCTGGTGAAGAACATCCAATAGAAGCGTTTCGGTGGTTATGGAGCGAGCTATCAAGAGACACCCCCTTTGCAAAGCCGGTCGAGTCCCGCGAGCTTGACTGCGGGAGTGGGCGTGCTTGGGCGAACGCGGGAAGCGGTTGCCTTGGCCATGATGATTGGCCTTTCCCTGCGCCGAGCGAATCGGCGCAGCTATGCGCGCAGCCCCCGGCCAGCGTTGAGAGCGATAGTGAGTATCGCCGCGCTTTCGCGCCACTGGCCAGGGGTTGCCGCACGGTGATCTTGCATCACAGAATCTCACTTGTCGGGTTGACACTGGCCGATGCCGGCCGGTCGCTTCGGTTCTCAAGCCGAATCGACTGCGAAAATTATTGCCGCTGGCGGGCCGGCCTGTCAATCATCGCCGGTCAAAATCCCCGCTCGAGCGCCGCAATCGCTTCGTCGGCCCTGGCGAGCTTGCCACGGCAGGCAACGCCAATCCGCAAGAGATTGGCCTTTTGCCTAAAAGCGGTCTCAATCACCGTATTGTGCCGGGCAATCGCCCGTTCTAAAGCGACGCGGTTCACTTCGGCATCGACCATCCACTGATCCAGCGATGCCGCCGCTGTTTCCACGTCGGATGTGAATTTGCGTAGCGATTCGACCGTCGCCAATTGCTCTTGGGTCGCTCCCATGTGCCTTCCCCTCGGGTTAAAAGTCTGCCATTGCAATATCGCCGCCGCCCCCGCCGTTTCTATTGATCGCGTCCAAAATGCCTTGCTGCAAATCGCTCTGCTTCTGTGCTTCGGCCAATTGCTCGGCAGCAATTTCCGCTTTCTGATTTGCCATCTCTTGCGCGAACCGTCCGGCCGAAATATCGATCGCCGCGCCGGCGCTGGTTGAAACATCGGCACCCGCGATATTCACGCTTCCGGCTAGCTCTTGGCGTGCCTTATTGGTGCGGTTTAGTTCGTCTGCGGCCTTGGCTGTCGCTCTGGCGAATGTGCTCATGCTAATCGCATTTTGCTCAAGGAGCTCACGCAGATGAACCATTTCATCGTTATATTTCTCAAGCGGCGTGCGCACCGAGTCGAAAACCCTCTCGCCTTCGCGGAATGCGTCCATCCCGGTTTTCAGGCTCTCGGCCATCGCTGCGGCCTGTTCCTTGCTCATTAGATTCTTGTCGATCGTTTCGCCGGCTTGCTTCGCGTCTTTTGCAGCCTTGGCCATTTCCTCTTGAATCTTCTTCAGCGCGGCCGACGCGTCTTTGCCGAGTTCGTCGAACTTACCGTCAATAAACGCAATCGCACCGCCAGCGGCGACAGCGCCGGCGGCAAGCGCGGCAATCCCTTCCGGCCCGGCAAAGGCCTCGGCAATGCTCTCTGCTTCAGCCATTTCGCGTAGTGCGGTGACGACGAACCCAACCCCCTCGGATACTTTCGGAAAAATGAGCACCGCAGCGCCAATCTCGGCCGCGAGTTTCGACCATTCCAAAACCGCCGTCGTAATGTCGGCCGCGTGCTGCGTGAGATACTCGCCAACTTCGCGCAACTTGTCCGCGATTACGATTAGCGCTGGCGTTGCAGCAATCGTCAATGTGTCGGTTAAGGCTTCCCATTGGGCGTGAAGTTTCTTCATCGCCAGTTCGGCCTCTTCGGCGGCCGCTACGTCCTGGTCGGATAACACAATGCCCGCGTCTTGGGCCTCTTTTGCGAATTGCCGAACGGCATCACTGCCCGCGTTAAAGATGTTCACTAAGTTCGCGGCACCGCGGCCGAAGATCTGCGTGGTCGCATACGCTTCGTCCGCGTGATTGCCCAATTGCTTAATTGCATCGCCGATTTTCAAGAATTGTTCGGACGCGTCGAGCGTGCGAAGTTTTTCAACGGAGAGCCCGAGCGACTGAAATGTCTTGGCAAGTTCCGGGCTTTGGCCGCTATTGAGTTCGCCGAGCGTCTTTTGCATCCGCTGCAAGGCCGTGTCGAGTTGGTCGCTTTCGACGTGGAACTCATCAGCCGCATAGCGCAGCTTTTGCACCTGCTGCGTCGTCGCACCGACAGTTTCGGCGAAGTTCTTTAGCTGCCCAATTCGTTCGATTGACTCGAAGAACCCTTCGACTGCTTCGCGGGCCGCCTCGATGCCTTCGTGGAATAACTCGAAAGCGCCGGCAATCTCGAATGCCTCTTTGAGCCGCGAGCCGGCCGATTCGCCCTTTTCGGCCAACGAATCGAGCGAGCCCTCGACCTGTTTCATGTCGGTCGAGAATTGACTCGCGGTCGCGCGAACCACTGCGGTCATGCTGCCGATGGTGTCATTTGCCATTTTTCACCTGTATTAAAACTCCCAGCGGGGCGCGCTGCCTTCGCGCCGCCGCCGGGAGCCCGGAAGGAGTTAGGTTTCGCCGGCAACAATCGCGGCGGTCCTCTGCATCGCGTCGTCGTGGATTGCTAACAGGACGCAGGCCAGAAAATCCGCCGCGGCGATAGCGGCCGCGCCGTCCGGGCCAACTCCATTCAGTGCGACGGGTTCGCCGCATCGCGTCGCGGCAAAGGCTCGAACGTCGAGCCTGCGGGCGTCGGCGATATTGAGTTTCGTTGTCATTGCTCACTCCGGGTTAAAAAGGTGCGCAGGCCGCGCCGGATGCCGATCGCAAAAACCGCTCCGTCTCTCGAACGTCTAGAATTCCGCTCGCACCAGCGCGGCAAATTGCCATAACGCCGGCCAGCATTCCAGCCTGCGATAGAGCGCTGAACGATCTGTGCGCCAGATCGTAAGCTTCCCGAACAACAACTCGCTTGCGATTATCGACGTCGGCCTCTTGCTCTGGTGGTTCTTCGGATGCTTCCAACTGCTCTAATAGGGCGGCGGAAAACTGGCTCGCCATATTGCGCTGATAGGCCGTCCCCGCCGCGAATTCGAGTTCCTCGTCGGTTAGTCCAACACTTGCCGCCGCCGCCGCCGATGGCTCGTCGCGAAGCAATTCGCAATCGACCGGGTCGGCAGCGACCGCGGCAAGAAACTTTTCGTATATATATTCTTGTTTGTCCTCCGGCAAATCGGCGTAGTCTGCGCTGGCGACACACTCGCCCAAAGTCGGGCCGGGGATATATCGGAATTCTTGAAGAATGCCGCACGAGTCGCGATACATGATGCTATAGGGGCGCGACAAGCAAGTCAGCACTCGTTCCGCATAGGCGTCTGCTGCTGTCATGTTACACACTCCCGTTCTAATCTTGCTCTATTGTGAGAAATGTAAATCGCCGTCGCCAGCGCGCCGGACACCTCGCGGTGGGTAACAAGCCGTTCCGCGATTCGCGCTACCGCTCCCCAATTGGCGCCGACGAGCCTCCGGCACAGTTCCGTTGCCTCGGTAATCTTTGAATCATCGTCGGCGGGAATCCCGTTCTCGTGCAACAGCCGGGCCGCGGAGCGAATATCCCCCCCGCTGCCAGACAGGTATTCTCGCCCCCGGTACATCGAAAATTGCCGTTCCGCTTCCATTCCGGCCAAGTCGATCGAAAGCCGTTCCACAAGGGCTAACTTTTTCCCCAGCCGGAACCGACAAACGCCCACCAGGCCGTCTTTGTGATAAGTGTCTACTCGCGTCACTTCGCAATGTAGCGCGAGCGCCACCACCGCGTGCCCCGCTTCGTGGTATGCGTCGACCACACAAGAACTCATTGGGCGGCCTTTATTTCAGCCAGTTTTTGGGCGCGCGCCTGCGCGACTGCAAAATCCGGGTAACGGTTTTCTTGTAGGCTCGATAATTCTTCAAACGTAAGCGAGGGCTGACCTGCAACTTTTGCGGCCTCTGCGAGCGAAGCAAAAAGAAAGGGCGAATTGACCGTGGCGAACCGGTACGGTCGGTCACTGTCGCGGAGTAACCTTGCGATTTCGCTCTGTGCCGCGCGCCGCTTTTTCCGCGCTTGCGTCAGCGCCAAATCAGCCGCAGTTTCCGCCTGTTGCCAATGGGCCTCGGCGGCGTTCCGCCTTTCCAAAGCCGCCTCCCGTTCCGCGGGCCAGTCTCGCCAGCGATCGAACGACCGGGCGGCGGCGACATGGGTGGCCTCGATTTCTGGCGTAATTCCGCATTCGCGGCAAGCCAGGGCATACGCCCTGACATCATCGACCGGTTCGCCGACGACCTGCGCCATGATCCCGGCCCGAACCGTTTCGACCGCCTCGGCCGTCGCAGTCGCGGCCGCTTCGGCGAGCAACGATTGAGGTGCAGCCGGTTTGGACGCGAATTTCAAATCCCCGGGCCTGCCGTTGACGTACTGCACAACGCCGATCTTCGCTGGCGGCGCGTTTGGATTTGCGGCGCGTTGAATCACTCCAAGAAATGTCATTGTTCGTTCCTTGTGAACAGGGGGTGAGTGGGCGAGTTAATTTTCCCGGCAAGCGCCGGACAATTCCAAACGCAACTCCAAACTCAACGCGTCGATTCGTTGTTGCACGACCGCCAGCTGCTCGGCGGTCGTGGCCGCTTTTACGGCCGCTTCGATGTTATTTACCTCCACTTGCAACGCGACATTGTGGTGGCAGAGCAAACGGTTGTACTCACGCGAGCGCCGCACCGCGGCCGAGGCCTTGATTTTCTCGAAGTCGGCAAGCGTCACTTGGTCTCGGCCGAGGCTTGCAACCCGCGCGAGTTCGCCGTCGATTTGCTGCAGCTCTTGAATCTTGGTCCTAGCGCTGAACTGCTCGGCCATGGTCCATTTCGGATTGAAACCGATCGCGGCAATCTCTTCGGAAAGTCGCTGGCGCATGCCGGCCACGTAAATCATGCCGTCCGGAAACCCTTGTTCGGAAATTCTCACGACAGATACCCCCGCGACGGAGCCGGTGTTATTTCTTTAACGCCAATCGCAATCATACTCAATCGAAAGTTTCGCTATCCTTGTGGCGGATAGGGAGCCAAACTATTTTGGTCGGCCGGTCGCAGTCGTAGCAGTCGACGTACATCAATCGGCTGTCGCCTTGGTCGCGCGATCCGAAGCTGCGAATATTCGGTGAGCCACACCAACCGCAGCCCGCTGAGAAAAGTTCTAGCGCGGCGAAGTCTTCTTGCTTCCGGCGCGTGCGTGTTCGTCGCGGTGTCGGCTTCGCTCTTGCCATGATTTAGCGATCTCCGTGCGCCCGGTTCAATCCGCGACGGATAAAATATTCGTCCGCCGTTTCGTAACCGTCGCAGTGGTGGTATTCCGACGGCGGTTCGGCCGATGTCTCGGGCATACCGTCGTCGCCGGTCGTGCGCCGGCGGGCGTCTGCCGGCAGCAGATCGAACGCCCATGCAGCCCACAACGGTTGGCCTGGATGCAGCTTCGCATACTTGCCGCTCTTCAACTCCGGTCCGATCGCTTCCCACAATTCGCGAAGTTCATCGTCCGATAGTGGCGGCTCACCTTGCCGAACCCTCGGGTACCAATGCCCGGTTTCAAGCCGTATCCGGGCTTGCGGAGTATCGAAGTCGCCACCGCTTTTTTTTCGAACTAGCTTGGTCATTTTGATTCCTTTTGGGCTTAGTCGGGCTCGGATAAGCCGATCTCGCGGCATAGCAAACGAAAAGTATTCGCCGATTGCCGCTCGGTGGCCAGGGACGGATTTTCGCGCAGAATGCCGAACCGGTCGGGCGCGAGCGTGCCGCGGCTCGAAATATCCGCTCGGGCTGCGTGTGCTCGGTCCAACATTGAACAGGCTGATTCGAGCAACTGGTACTGGTGATCGCTCGTGAAACTGAATTCATCCAACACCTTTTTCCAGAATGCTTTACCCGGCTTGCCTAGACTCCGCGGCGTCGATCGTGGTTTTTTCGCTGGCATGGTCAATCCCCGAAACTCGGTCTATAAAAGTTAAAAATCCGGACAAAAAATGCGGGGCGGTAAGCGAACGGTTCGCATAGCGCGGCTGTAGACTTTTTGCCTACCCCTCCACTGCCTGCGGCGGCCCGGCTCGTGCGTAGTCGCGCTGCTGGTCGTGGTGATCGGTCGTCATGCGTTGTTTTCCTCTAAAAAGCGCCTAATCGGAGATACTTGGCTCTCTTGGCATTGTTCGTGTTTTTTGGGTGTATTACTTGGCAGCCTTGCGGGGGAAGATTGCCAAGATTGCCAAGTTAGCCAAGTAGTTCTTGTTGTGCGGCACACTTGGCAGCCTTACTCGTTAGCGTCGGTTTCGGGCATCTTCCAGAACCACTTGCCGGGGGCCGTTGGACGGAATGAAACCACTCCAAGCGATTTTTTCGCGCGGCTAAGAGTTCTTGCGGATATGTCGGCAGATTGCTTTGCCTCTTCGGTGACTTCATCAGCCAGACGCGGGCCGGCCGCGAGAGCTTCCCTCAAAAACTCAATCGCCTCGTCGCGCTCTTCCGGTGCAGGCCCACGACGCCGTTGCGGTGCGAGAACATCGTCTGCCGATTGCGAAACTGCATCGGCGAACCACTCGACGCACGGTTGACCGGATGATTCGGCAAATCGTGTGCAGAGCCGGTACGCCAGTCCGGTGCGGTCATTCCCGATATTGTTTTTGACCGGCAGGAATAGCCGTCGGCTCCCTGATGAATCTTCTGGATCGCTTGCCACCGCCCACACCGCGCGAGCAGCCGCGGCAAAAGCCAGCGAGCCCATCGTCCTATGCACGGCGCGCCCTTCGCTCTTTCGTAGATGCGTGATCGCCAGAACAGCGAAACCTCTTTTTGCCGCCATCGTCGCCAGCGGGGCCAATACGCCTCGCACTTCGGCATCTTTGTGTGAATCTGCGCCGCCCATGTAGGCCGACACCGGATCGACCACGACGAGCTTACAATTTGGCATTCTCTCGATCGCTTGTTCGAGAATTGGCAGGTCGCGCTGCAGGTCGATGCTGCGTTCACGGTCGCCGAGATCATCTCGAAATTGAACGCCTTGGACGGCGACGATCTTGCTAACATCAGCGCCAGCGGCATCGAGTCGCGGCCGGATCGTGTCCTCTAAGTCGTCTTCGGCTGACAGGATGACGACGCCACCTTTCGGAGCGTGATCTCCGCAATCGGGCCACTTGGCCCCGTTCGAGACTCGGCTCGCGATGTCCAAGGAAAGAAACGATTTCCCTAATCCGGGGTCGCCGGAAACAAGTGTGAGCTTGCCGAGTGCGATTCGGCCATGCCACAACCAGTGGACCGGCTTGGCCACAACATCGCCCATGTTCACGACAATGGCCGATGCGCCGGCTGTCTCTTCCGCTTTCGAGCCGCATTTGATTTCCTCGAGCGCCTCTTGGGCTCGCGCAGCAATGCCTGCGGCCGATTCGCCGTTCGCACTGGCGACCAGCATGTCCTCCGCAATCAATCGCGTACGGCGCTTGCCGGCGTGTTCGCGGGTGATCGCCACATAGTGAAGCCAATTCGCCGCTAGCGCTTCGGATTGGAGGACGCAGGCAATAATTGGTCCGGCATCGGTCGGGTCGCTGCAATGCTTCGCGAGCTCGTGGCGAACCAGCGGCACGTCGATTGCGCCAGTGGTGTAGCAATTTCGGATCGCGAGCCATAGCCGTTGATGGTCGGGCAGGGAAAACAAATCGGCCCGGACATGCGCGTCAAGCAACTCCGGCATCAGCTTCGGCTCAACCAACACACAGGCTAACAGGCAAGCCTCCGTCTTCGTGTCGGATGGTGGAGAACTGTCAAGAATCTCTCGCGGTCGGCGGGTCATTCGACACCCCCGTCGAATGGCAATTCGGCCTGGGTGCGGACGACGATGCCGGGCTCGATGAACCGCTCCGCTCGCCAGGGCGGCAGCAATGCCCAATGCGGGAGGCTCGCGCGGATTTCCGCCACCTTTGCGGCGATGCGTTCGCGTCGTGCGACTTCGTCTTCGCGAGATAGATGGTGGTCAGCCGGTTCCGGCGGCTTGTGTTCTTTCCCTGAACGTGGTAACATTGGTTCTCCGTGCATTACGAAACACCGGGCTGCCAACCAAGCAAAGCCCGGTGTTTTCGTTGGGCTAGATTCCTGCCGCCGCGAGCGCCGCCTCGGCCTTTGATATTTCCCGTTCGCGTTTCGATGGCGAACGGATCGACGGCGCATCATTGCCGCCGTGCTGCTCGGCGAACCGCGCTAGCGCTTCGACCGATGTATAGACTTTGCCGCCGATGGTGATGGATTCGAGCCGGCGGCCGCGAACGCCCTTGGTGCGCCATCGCCAGAGGGTGCAGAGGCTCGGCCGATCTGGCAGAAGCTTCGGTGCGTCGTTCAACGCAACGAGCTTTTCGGATGAAATGTCGATCATGGTATCGCTCGCATGTGTCTGAATGAATCAGCAACAATGCGAACTATACGGGACGCTTGGTTGCAAACCGGTTGCAAAAAATGCAACTAATTTGCAACCGGAACATTGGAGCGGCAGATATGCTCGCCCGTACACTCCCAACTGATTGGAATACCGAAATCAGCTAGGGCATTGTTCAGCCTCGCAACTTGGCTCTTGATCGTCCCTGCCGGGGTACACTCGTCTCCCCAAACTGCCGCGCCGATTTGATCGAACGGCACCATTTCCGAGTTCCAAACTTCCCGCACTAGTTCCCATGACTTTTTCGCGAGCGAGTAGGCGCGCCCGCGCCAGAAAAACACACGCTCGCCCTCGCCTGGGCCGTCCGGCTGTTCGCCGGATGTCCGCTTTGAAGAGTTCTTGGCCGGCGGACTGCTCAGCAGCCGTGACTCGATTTCATTCATCGCGGCCGTAATCAAAAACTTGGCCCGCGAGAGGGTGGAGTCGAGTTCGTTTTGCGGCGGAATTCGTTCTGCATTCCAGTCGGTGTGCCAAACATTGACGGCAGCGTAAACGTCGAGAATCGCTGTCGGGTCGATCGCTGGAAACTTCCGAGCCATCCAAGAACAAATCCGTTGTGTGTAATACTCGAAGTCCTTGGGCTCGCCGTTGCCTTCGCGGGATTGTGGAAATACCTTGCGGTGCGGCTCGTCCCGATTGAGGTCGATGTCCTCGACTTCGCTGCGGGCGGTTTCCCCCCACTCGGCAATTGCACGCCATGTGTACCGGTCGTCGTCGCTTGCAAACCACGGCATATTTCACCTGTTGGTTGAGCCGGGCCGTCCAACCGCCGCGCAGCCAGGTGAGAACTGCGCGACGGTCGGACTGAACGGGAGCTACCCGTTAAACCCGACGAGTTTTGAGTTTAACCGATTCTCCACATAACCTCGATTGCTCTTGCGTGATCGACTTCGGCATAAACTTCCGTGATCGCTGCGCTCCGATGCCCCAAAATGATTCGCGCGACTTCAATCCCATGCTCCCGGCGTAGATTCGTGGCCGCGTTGTGCCTCAATTGATGCGGATGCCAATGCGGCACGAGCGCGACTTGATCGGCCTCGATGCCGGCGGCCTTGGCTTCCACCAGCCGGGCACGGTTTGCCGCCTCGATGCCGTACATCAGAGCTTGGTAGTAGGTGTCGGGCGTGTATCGGTCGCGCTTCCCGCGGCCTCCCTTCCGCCGTCGCCGTTCGGTCCTGCGCCGTTCCCTTGCCCGCAACTCACTCGGATAGACCGGCGTCTTGCGGTCCGCGCTAATCACGCCGAACCGTTGACCATAGCGCTCGGCGTCGGCGTCGGCCGGAGAGAACAAATAGGCCGACATATCGGCTTTGAGAAATGGCTTGACGATCTGCTGCGCTTTCGGACCGAGATACACTTGTCGATGGTGCCCCTTCCACGCCGTCTTATGCGTCTGCGGAGTGTAAACCCAAACCTTGCCGGCGGTGTTGATGTCGGCCCCCCGCATAATCGTCACTTCGCCGGAGCGCATGCCGGTGACTTGCTGCAGTTCGATCATCGCCGCGACTTGCGGCGCGACGAACGGCAACACGGCCTCAACGAATTCATCGGGCACCGGGCGAACCGGCTCCGTCTCGGCGGCATCGCTTCGGCCGTAGCGCAGCCCGGCCACGGCCTGCAGCGCTTGCAGCACGACGGGCGGGATTAGCTCGTTCTCGACGGCCCATTTGAATATCCGCCGGGTGCGATTCACGGCATGGTTGACCGTCCCGCGGGAAAGCCCTTCGCCGACCATTTCCTGCCGGACGGCTTTCAGTGCCAGCGGTCCGAAGTTCGCGGCCGGTGTTCGGCCGTAGAGCTTCTTGAGCCGGCGCATGATCGGCTTGAAGTTCGCCGTCTCGGTGGTCGGTTTGCCGTCCGGGCCGCGGTAATAGCCTTTGGCATATTGCTCGAAGGCCGCTAGCAACTCGGTGATGGTGAAGTCGCTGCTTGCCTTCTGCGGAAGCGTGCCGCCTTGCGCCGTCCACTCGGCGATGATGCGGTTGTATTCGGCGCGACTGGTCGCGGTGTTCCAAGAGCCGAGATAAATATCACGGCCGGCGATCGTGACGACGGCTTGACCGCTCGGCTTGTGGCGGCGATAGGACGGGATGCGAAGAGTCGAATTCCCCATGGCGCGGTTCTCCCAAAAGGGGCCAATTCCGGTAGTTTACCGGATTCTCGGACCAATTCAGGCCGCGCTGCCGACCATCGGCAGGTGTCTTAAAGGAAAGACTCGGCATAACTTACAGCAAATATCCCCGACAAGGCTCGAACTTGTAACCTTCGGCTTCGGAGGCCGACGCTCTATCCAATTGAGCTACGGGGACGTAAAGGCCATTTCTGCGATTTGTCTTTTCGTTTCAGGGCCTTGACAACCATTTTAGACAACCGGTGTCGTGCGGGAAGTGAAACGGCACCCGGTGGTACGGGCGAGCGCCAATCGAACCCCCAATCTCACTGGAGGCCGACAATGGCCAGAGTAACAAAGGCTCCCCTGGTCCGCAAACCCCATCGCGACTTCCCGCTCACGCCGCATGCCAGCGGCCGATGGTGCAAAAAAGTCAAAGGCCATTTCTACTATTTTGGCCGCACCGATCGCGACCCCGACGGCGCGGACGCGCTGCAAAACTGGCGCGACCGCAAAGAAGCGATTCTCGCGGGCGATGAATTAGAAGAGTTGCGAGAATCCCGGTTGCACGGCAAACGTCGCCGGCAACCAACGAACGACGCCCTCACAGTCGAAGAGTCGCGCAACGCATTCTTGGAAGCGAAAGAAAGCCTAGTTGCGTCCGGCGAGATAACGAAACGACATTTCCACGACCTACAGGCGACAACCCGCATCATGCGGGACACGCTGGGCGGCCATCGGTCCGTCGAAGACCTGACCCCTGAACACTTCCGGCGATTGCGGGACACACGCTGGCCCAGCGTTACGGGGCATGGGCACTGTCGAATGCCATTCAACGAATCCGCAGCCTGTTCAAGTTCGCATTCGACGACGAGCTAATCGCCAAACCGGTTCGGTTCGGGGCAGCCTTTGCGAACCCAGCAAGTCTGTAATGCGTCGCGATCGTGCGGAGAAGGGTGAGAGGCTATTCAGTGCTGCCGATCTTGTAAGCATTATCGATGCCGCAGGAGTGGCGATGAAAGCGATGGCGCTGCTGGGCGTCAACTGCGGCTTGGGAAATTCGGATTGCGGGCAATTGAAGTTCCGCCATCTGGATCTAGCAAACGGCTGGTTGAATTTCCCAAGGCCGAAAACCGCCATTGCCCGCAAGTGCAAACTGTGGGGCGAAACGGTGGAAGCGATCAAGGCGGCGATTGCCAAGCGGCCGGCGCCCAAGAGCGATGACCACGCCGATCTAGTGTTTATCACGAAGTACGGATTCCCGTGGGCGAACGACACGCCCAGCAGCCCTGTCGGACATGAATTCCGCAAGCTGCTGGACGATGAAAAGCTGTATCGCCCGGGGCTGTCATTCTACAGCCTGCGGCGCGTCTTTGAAACCGTCGCCGGCGGCACGCGAGATCAAGTGGCGGTCGATTTCGCGATGGGGCACGCGGACCCATCAATGGGTGCCGTGTATCGGGAACGGATCGGCGACGATCGGCTAGAAGCCGTTGCGGAGCATGTTCGTCAGTGGCTGTATGGCAAGCCCGACAGCAAGGACAAGGCCAAACCCGCGAGCAAGCAAAAGCCCAAGTCCAAGCGTGCCAACTCCAAGCCGGAAGCGGAGCGGCGACCGGCATTGCGGATCGTCGGCTAGGGCTTACTATTGAGCCTGACTTAGTAAATGGAAAACACGCCCGAGATTGGTTCGGCGTTTCGCGAACGAAATCCAAATCAATTTCCATTGTCAAAGTCAGGCCCAATATTTAGGCATCGGGCGGTGGGTAGCTCCCACGCAACAGGCCCGACCCTCTCGATACGGAGAATCGGACGATGGGCAAGCGGAAAGCGAGTCGGCTCATCGAGCGGCCGCATTGTTGATGAAGCGATGTATGTCGCGGATGCAAACCGATCCGGCAGGCTTCTTTGGCGAGTCAGCCGGGAATTGTCGTCGACAGCCAAATCGCTGCTGCAACCTCCTGCGCCGACGCCGGCCCAGGTTGCCGTCAGTCTGGGCATAGCCGTCGCTAGCGAGCGTCGATAACGCACTGAACATTACCACCGACGGTCGCAAGCTGGCAGCAGTACGTCGCCCGCCGAAATGTGCTGGATCTGCCAACGACCATCGCCGGCCTGTCCGGCCGTTTGTCCAACCTCACGGCGGACGAGGCGACGGCGACCGCCCATGCCGACGACTCAATCAAAATCGCGGAGCGTAACTGCTTAGGCGAGGACGTGCCAGCCATTCTGGCCGGCCAACTCGATTCCTTGCCACCCTTCGTCCGCGAGACGACCCGCGTGCCGCTCGGCGTCTATCGCGGCTTGCAATTTGGCATTGTCCTTCATTCGCAATTCCCGACCGACGTCTATTTGGAAGGCGCCGTTACTCGCCA
>DATAWG010000128.1 GCA_036267355.1 Pirellulales bacterium
GCTTGCGTTTTCGCGCGTCCCTAACCCCTCACCCTCACCCTTCCCCTCACCCTTCCCCATGACCCCGCGCGTCGCTCAAGCCGTCGATCCGGTGTTTTTGCAGGTGCTCAATCTGCTCGATCGCATTAGCCGAGATGAACGTCCGCTGCCGCAGGAAGAGCGGCTCAGGATCGTGGCCCTCTTGGATCAGGCCGAGGCCATTGTGGGCGCGGGAACGGAATGGGATTTGGCGAAATACGCGATCGTCTCGTGGATCGACGAGATGTTGGTGGAAACGCCGTGGGACGGGCGCGATTGGTGGAGCAACAACGTCCTCGAAGTCGAGGTCTTCAACACGCGGCTCTGCAACGAACTGTTTTATTCTCGGGCTCAAGAGGCTTCGACGCTGGCTCGTCGTGACGCGCTCGAGGTGTTTTATGTTTGTGTCGTGCTCGGATTCCGAGGCCTTTATCGCGATCCGAATTTGTCGACGATGTTTTCCGCTGCCCATGGCTTGCCGCCAGATCTAGACACATGGGCCCGGCAGACTTCGCTGGCAATCCGGCTCGGGCAAGGCCGTCCGGCGCTGGCGCCTCCGCGGCGCGAGATCGCCGGGGCTCCGCCGCTGCGCACCAAGCCGCTGGTGGCGTGGTCGTGGCTCGCGGCAGTGTTGCTGGCGGCCGCGGGAGTGGTGTATTACGGCATGTTCCTGGCCGGCTAGAGGCATGTTGGGTGCGTGTAAGTTAGCGGCAAGGCGCTAGCCGCCGTTTTTCGGCCGCCGCGCAGCATTCGACCGGCGGCTAGCGCCCTGCCGCTAACAAGGCATGCAACCCGGCAATTTTTAGGGAAGAAAGGCCATCGCACGGATGAGTCAAGCTACCGCACCCGCAGCTCCGCCAGGGGGCGCCGCTCCCGCGCCTCCCGCGCCGAAACCGCCTGGGAAAATCAAATCGTTTTTCATCCGCATCGGGGCCATTCCGAAAAAACTATGGCGGATGTCGCTGCCGGCCAAGGCGGCTTGGCTAGCATTGATCGCCCTGGTGGCGGTCGTCGTGCTCGCATGGACGGCGTTTCTGGCCGATGCGAATAGCGTTCCCTGGCGCCATTCGATGACGCCCGGTCGCGTGCTGGCCGTTGTCGTGCTGGTGGCCCTGATTCCGCTCGTGGTTTATCGGGGCCTGAAGCTGTGGCTCGAAGGCGACACATCGCGCTTTCCCGATCTCGACTTCGCCTGGCGTGCCGGATTAACGGCGCTCGAGCGCAACGGGCTCGACATCGCCACCGTTCCCGTGTTTCTCATTCTCGGTTCGTCCGGTGAGCGGCAGGAGCAGGCGCTCTTCGATTCGACCGGGCTTCCGCTGCGAGTCCGGGCGGTGCCCGAGGGTCCGGCCCCCTTGCATTGGTATGCAAATCCCGAGGCGATTTTCATCTGCTGCACGGAAGCGAGCTGGACCAGCGGATTGGCGGCCTTCGAAGCGGCAAAGCCGTTGGCGGAGATGGCGGCGATCCTGTCGAATTTGGAATCGTCGGCGGCTCCGGCCGCACCGGCGCCGGCCCAACCGGTGTTCGGTTTTCAGCCGGCCGGCGGCATGCCGATGGCTGCGCTGCCGGCCGCCCCGGCCCCTCCTCAATCGCCTGTTCTGGCGGCGCCGCCGCGGCCAGCCCTTCCGGCCCCGATGCCGGCCGGAGGGGGCGATGATATTCGCGGCACGATCATGCTCGGCCAATATGCGGCCAATCTGGCCGCGCAATCGCCGCCGGCGATGCCTCAGGCTCCGCAATATGCCGCTCCGCAACAACAGGCATTCGCTCCGCCATCGGGCGAAGATTCCGGCAGCTTCAAGGGCACGATGATGCTGCAGTCGCCGCTGCAACTGACGCCGCCGGCCGCCCCCCAATCGCCGCAATACGCAGCGCCGCAATTCGCGCCCCCGTCGAACTATGCCGCGCCCCAGCAATATGCCGCTGCACCCGCTTACGCTCCTGCTCCAGCGCAGTCGTATGTCGCTTCCGCGCCGGCGCCGCGCCAAGCCCAAACCGCGCTTTTGGCACCGCAAGAATCAGCCGAGCAACTCGAAAAACTGCAGCATGTCTGCCGTCTTTTGCGCCGCGCCCGCTCGCCGCTGTGTGCGGTGAATGGCATTCTCACGCTCCTGCCGATGCCGGCGATCCAAGGCTCGATTCGCGAGGCCGAGGAATTGCAACGGGCCGTGAAATCCGACTTGCGAACGATCGATCGAACGTTGGAATTGCGCTGCCCCGTTACGGCGCTGGTGGTCGGCATGGAGCAGGAGTCGGGCTTTCGCGAGCTGGTGCGCCGCGTCGGCCGAGAGCGGGCCGTCGTGCAGCGATTCGGCCAGCGATACGATCTGCGAAGCGTCGCCACGGCGGAAGAAATGCACGCCCTCTGTGCCCACGTTTGCGGGGCGTTCGAAGATTGGGTCTACACCCTGTTCCGCGAGCAGGGAGCTTTGTCGCGGCCGGGCAACATGCAGCTCTACAGCTTGCTTTGCAAGGTGCAATTGAGCGTCAAGAACCGGCTCGCCGAAATCCTCGCCGGCGGCTTCGGCTACGACCCGACGCACGCCGGCGATCCCCCGGTATTATTTAGCGGCTGCTATTTCGCCGCCATCGGCGAAACGGAAGACCGGCAGGCATTCGCCAAGGGCGTGTTCAACAAGTTGATCGAAGAACAAGAGCAGGTGGAATGGACGCCGCGGGCGCTGGCCTCGAATCGCCACTATCTCTGGCTGGCCTACACCGGCCTGATCCTCGACGCCGCGCTAGTCGTCGCCCTCGGCGCGATGGCCGCATGGCGCTGGATTCGCTAGCAGCGAATCCGACCGCGGCACACTAGCCCGAAGCGTTAGCGAGGAAGCCGTTGACAGACGCGACCGGCTCCGGTGTGCGTGAGTTGCGGGCCGCCGTTTTGAGACGGAGCGTGGCCCGGCGCGTAACCGGACCAGAGAACGCATCGTCTGTCAACAATTTCCTCGCTAACGCTTCGGGCTACAATTGCGATGCGTATTCCGCCAGCGGGCGATCAGCACACTAGCCCGAAGCGTTAGCGAGGAAGTCGTTGACAGACGCGACCGGCTCCGGCGTGCGTGAGTTGCGGGCCGCCGTTTTGAGACGGAGGGTGGCCCGGCGCGTAACCGGGCCAGAGAACGCATCGTCTGTCAACAATTTCCTCGCTAACGCTTCGGGCTACAATTGCGACGCGTATTCCGCCCGGCAGGCGATCAGCCCGCTTCTTTGCGGCGCGAGGGAGCTTGCGGCTGATGGTCCCAATGCGGGCCGCGGAGAATGGCCGGCGCGGTCGGTTCTGTCGAGGGCAGCTTTGATTGCGGCTGTTTTCCCCGCCGGGCCGAGATTTGCGCCAGCACGCGATGAGCGGTTTCCAGCGCCGCCAGACCAGCCTCGCCTGTGACCCGCGGTTCGCGGCCGGTGCGAATGCATTCGACGAAATCGCGCTGCTCTTCCAATAGCGCGTTTTGCGGGGCAGCTTCCATTTCGACAAGCGGCAGCAGCGTTTCGAAGCGGCGCTCGCCCGGTGAAGCGGCGAGGCTTTGCTGCCCGGCGATCGACTCGTTCGCCGCGAATTCGACGATCGTCGAGCGGCGCGTGTTGAAATCGATCTCGACGTGAGCATCGGCTGTCCAGATCTGCATTTGCCGCCGCGGCCGATGGCTGACGCGTGAAGCCGTCAGATTGGCCACGCAGCCGTCGGCAAACTCGATCCGAGCTTGGGCGAAATCCTCTTCGCCTCCGATGACCGTCCAGCCAACCGCAGCCACGTCGCGCACCGGATTGTCGACCGCGCCGCCGGTATTAGCCGCGTCGCTTGCGGCGCCGGCGTCATCGCTTCCTCGCCGCTCGCCCCTCGCCCCTCGCCGCTCCGCCGAGAGCCATAGCGCGATATCCAAATCGTGGATCATCAGGTCGAGCACGACGCTGATGTCGGTCGAGCGGAACGAATAGGGACCTTGGCGCACGGCTTCAATATAACGCGGCTGGGCCAGCCGCGCCGCCAATGGCGCCAGCGCCGGATTGAACCGCTCGATATGGCCGACTTGCAGCACAACGTTGTTCCACCGGGCCGCTTGCACCAATTCCCGCGCCTCGGCGACGGTGGAAGTGATCGGCTTTTCGACGAAAAGATGAATGCCGCGCTCGGCCAGTTCCAGCGCGACTGCATGGTGGAACCGTGTGGGCGTCGCGATGATGGCGGCATCGATTTGCGGAATTAGCTCGCGGAAATCGGCGGTTTCGGCAACCGTGCGTCGGCCGGCGGCGATGTTATTTTCAGACGCTACGGCCCGGCGAGCTTCCGGCATCGGGTCGGCAACCCCGACAAACTCGACGCCCTCCATGCCCGAGAGCAGTCGGGCGTGGATTCGGCCGAGATGCCCGGCGCCGATCAATCCGATTCGCACATTCTTCACGCGGCCCGCCTCCGTTCTCGCGCCCGGCCATGTTTTCCTTCCTGCTGATCTTGGATGAAGCTCAGCAGCGCATTCACGTGCGGCACCAGTTGGTCGTTCGATCGCAGGATTTCGCGAGCATGGTCGAGGCCGACCTTGGCCCGATAGAGCAGCCGATGCGCTTCCGCCAGGCAATGGATTGTTTCGGTGGAGAAATCGTTTCGCTTGAGCGCCACGACGTTGATGCATCGCGGCCGGGCCGGATTGCCGTCGGAGAGCATATACGGCGGCACGTCGTGCAACACGCGGCTGATGCCGGCCGTGAAGGAATAGCTGCCGAGCGTGGCGTAATGATGAACGGCCACTCCGCCGGAAAGCGACGCATGGTCGTGAATACGCACGTGTCCGCCGAGCAAGGTGGCGTTGGCGATGATGATGTGGTCGCCGAGCCGGCAATCGTGAGCCACGTGGCAGCCGCCCATCAGAAAATTATGGCTGCCGACCGAGGTGATCCCGTCTTCTTTTTCGCTGGCCCGATTGATCGTGACGGCTTCGCGGATGACGTTGCCATCGCCGATGATCACTTGTGTGTCGGTGCCGCGGTAGCTGATGTCTTGCGGATGGCCGCCAATCACCACTCCGGGAAAAATATGATTATCGCGGCCGATCGTCACCCGGCCCATCAGCGTGACATTGTTTTCGAGCCGGGTGCCGCGGCCGATCCGAACGTGCGGCCCGACCACCGAGAACGGACCGATCTCGACATCGTCGGCGATCTCCGCCCGGGGATCGATCGAAACATGGTCGGCGATGCGCATACTCATCGGCGGAGCTCCGCGGAAATCTGCTGAAGACGAGTGTTTGATGAAAAGCCTGGGAGACTTTCGCTCGATCGCACAACGCCGCGAGGCACGGTCGTGCCGCGGCCGTTGTCGTTTGCTGCTACGCGCTTTTCCGCCATTCGAACCGTTCCCCTTCTTGCAGCACTGCCTGCACCAACTGCGCATTCAGTTTGTGCCCGCTGCGGTGCGCCACGAAATTGCCGACCAAATCGCATCCGGATAATGACAGATCGCCGACCATGTCGAGCACCTTATGGCGCACGCATTCGTCGGCGAAGCGAAGTTCGTTGTCGATCGGGCCGTGGTCGTCGAAGACCAGCAGGTCGCGCATCGTCGCTCGGCCGCCGAGCCCTTGGGCCAAAAGCCATTCGGCCTCGCTTTTGAGCATGAACGTTCGGCAGGGGGCCAATTCGGCACGAAACGTCTCCGGCATCACATGCACCTGATACGTCTGCCGGCCGATGCCGTTGCCCAAACCGTAATCGAGCCGATAGCGGGCCGAAAGTCCGCTGCCGGGCGTGGCCGGACGGGCCTCGATCCAACTGTCGCTGGTGCCGACGCGAATCGTCTGGTTGACGAACACTTGATTGCGCCAAGCGTTCTGAACGACCGTTCCGGCCTGGTCGAGGCATTCGACAAACGGTTGCGACGAGCCGTCGCAGCCTGGCAACTCCGGCTGATCGATCCACACTTCGCAATTGTCGATCTGCAAGCCGTACAGGGCCGCCAGCAGATGTTCGACCATTTCGACCGTCGCGCCGCCGGCGACCAACGTCGTGCGCCGCGGAACATCGACCCGATGGAAGACGCTGGCCGGAATCCGCACGCGGCGAATCAAATCGCTCCGCACGAACACGACACCGGAATGCTCCGGCGCGGGCCGAAATTCGACGCGAACGTCTTTCCCGCTCCAATATCCGAACCCCTCCAGCGACACCGGCTCAGCGATCGTTCGTTGTTTGCGCGGTGTGTGAACCACAGAGGTGCGTCCGAAGGCGAGCAGGGTGGTCGGCAGGCAGTTTGAGTTCATCGTGTTGGCGCTCGTAGCGGTCGAACGGGGTGACACCCTGCCCAACGAGTCGCACGCGCCGGTCGTTCCGCGGGCAATTCCCAACGAGTGGGATCCGACCGGGGCGACCAAGGCCGGGATTGCGTGTCCGGGCCGATGATTCACGAGTGCGGGTGGTGCGCTCGCCCGAAGCAAACCGGCGCGACGGCGGCATCGCGATCGGACGACTCAGCGCGGCGGATACTGGCCGGAACCAGCCGGCACGCCGACGCCGATCGGAGCCGTCGAAGCGGCATGCTGCGCTGAGCGGTTCAGGCTGGCCAGAATGTCGCCGGTGATATCCAAGCCCGGGTTGACGAACACGACGCTGCGATGCGCGCCGCTGAGAATGGCTTGCGGATCGGAATTGTCGATCGGCGAGCTATCGTACTGCACGACCAAGCCGATGTTGTATCGGGACGAGAATTCCTTGACGGCATCTTGGATGTCGCGATAGGCGGCAAACAGCATCTTGCTTTGCCGTTCGACGAATTCCTTGTTCTTCAGCGATTTTTGCACGTTCAGGTCCGCCGAGCGCTTCGTGATCTCGGTGTCGAGGCGGACGAAGTCGGGCGTGCCGGCGGCAAACGTCTTCTGCTGGTTCATGAGGTTTTGGATCTCATTCGCCTCATTGCGGAGCTGCTTTTCCGTGGCGATGACCTCGGCCTGCAGGTTGCTCATTTCCTGTTTGAACTTGGTGTCGTTCTTCAGGATTTTGCCGATGTCGATAACGGCGATATTTTGAGCGTTCGGCGCGCCGCCTTGGCCGCGGGCCGGTGCAGCCAAGAACAAGGCGGCCCCTCCCGCCAGCGATGCGACGGCCAGAACGGCCGAGATCCGAACCAATACACGATGAATCTTCACGGTAGCGCTCCTTGCTAGCCAGCAGCATGTCGTCCCTGACAGCGGCGCGGTCGCGACAAGCGACGACGCGAGTTCGTTTCGATCCCGTGCCCCTTCTGTCGCTGGAAACCCGGGCAGTCCAAAACGAGGGCGGCATTGTGTCGAGAAGTGCCGCGGAGGTAAAGAGCAAAAAATTGATTCGGGCGTCCGACAGGGGCTGCTGCGAGTCGGAAGCCGCCCAGTGGTGGCCGAACGTCGTTTCAGGCGATAAACTGCCACAAAAAACCGCAAGGATTCTTCCCTTGCGGTTCATGAGATTACGGGCATTACTAGCACGCCTTCGTCTTGATTGCTTCTTTCAATCGCTGCCGCCAGTATTCAGGATTACGTTGAATCTCGTCCATGAATCGGCTCGCAATGTCGCTTGGCGTTTTTCCCTGCTCCCACTCGCGCTGAATGCGTGCCGTCGAAGCCGCCCGCAAAGAATTGATTCGGAAGGCGGGCGAGGCTGAATCCGTTCGTTGCCTGCCCCTCCCTTCGCTTATAAAGCGAATTCGCCGCTGAGACACGGGCCGCTGGCAAGGCTCGCCCCTGGCACACAACTCTCACCCACCACGAAGCCGGCCGCATGGTTGTAACCGCGGGGTTTGTCGGGTATTTTCGAGTGTCTGTAGCGCTCGCCCTCCGGCCCCCAATCCCACCCTGATCGTGCCCCCGCCATGCCCGTTGATCTGACTGCCGCCGCTCGTGCCGCTCGGGACCGTTTGGACTCCCAGGTTTATGAAGTCGTTCAGTGGCATTTTCATCCGTCGACGGGTTGCCCGTTCTGGTTGGAAATGGCGTCGCGGCTGAAATTCAATCCGCTGAAAGAAGTGAAAAGCTTCGCCGATTTGAAGAAATTCCCGCCGTTCCAGGATGAATGGCTGCGAGGCGGGCCGGTGCGGCGGTGGGTGCCCAAGGCCTTGGCCGACAAGCCGATCTTCGTGTTCGAAACCGGCGGCACCACCGGCATACCCAAAACCCGCGTGGCGATGGAAGATTTCCGCATCGACTACGAGCTGTTCAGCGAATCGCTACCGGATGAATTCTTTCCCAAGGGGTCGAATTGGCTGATGCTCGGCCCATCTGGGCCGCGGCGGTTGCGGTTGGCGATCGAGCATTTGGCCCAGCATCGCGGCGGCATTTGCTTCTGCATCGATTTGGATCCGCGCTGGGTCGTCAAGCTCATCAAGCGCGGCTGGATGGAGCATTTGGAAGCCTACAAGCAGCATTGCATCGATCAGGCAATCACGATTCTCACCGCCGGCCACGACGTCCACTGCATGTTCACCACGCCCAAATTGCTCGAGTCGCTCGCCGTGGGCTTGGAAAAGCAAAACAGCTCGCTTCGCAAAGCGGGGATCACGGGCATTTTTTCCGGCGGCACCGAGTTCACGCCGCAGTGGACCCGATTCGCGACCGAAGAATTTCTCGACGGCGTGTACATGACTCCGACCTACGGCAACACGCTGATGGGCCTTGCCGCCTCGAAGCCGCCGACGCCGGAAGAAGGCTACAAGATCACCTATTTCGCCCCGCAACCCCGGGCCGCGATCGAAGTGGTCGATTTCAACGATAGCGATCGAATTGTCGACTACGGCCAGACGGGGCGAGTAAAATTGACGACGCTGACCCGCGAATTCTTCGTTCCCGGCTTCTTGGAGCGCGACGAAGGCGAGCGCGAGCCGCCGTACGAAAAATACCCCTGGGACGGCGTAAGCGGCGTGCGCCCCTTCCACGAACTGGCCGAAGCCACGACCGTGGGAGTTTATTAGGGGCGAGGGGCGAGGGGCGAGTCAACTTGAGGTGAAGGTATTTATTGATGCTTGACTGCGTATCGCGCTTCAAACCGTTTCAGAGCCCGTCTTCGTCACTCGCCCCTAGCCCCCCGCCCCTATGAACATTCCCGTCCTTCGCTGGGGTAAGCCTTACGAATCGCTGGAGAAAGATGAAGTGGTTCACTTCATCACCGGCGAACCGGTTGCCCGCGTGAGCCAAGCCGGCGGCGGGCTGCTCGAGCGCGACATGCGTCATGCCCCGACCGCCCGCAAGCTGCTCCGCGAGATGCCCTGCGAGGAGTTGATCCAGCGGATCAAACGGGCCGGCGATCTCTATCTCAACGACACGCTTCCCCTCGGCGACGGCACGCAATCGCCCGACGAATTCGCCCGCGCCCAATCCGCCACGACGGGCCTGCCGGAACACATGTGCAAGGCGAATATGGCGAAGAATTTCTTCGTCCTCTCGCACATGGACCAAATGCTCGAAGCGCTGACGCGCGGCCTGCCATTGGATGTTCTCACCCGCGGCTTTGGCGTGGAAAGCCGTGGCGTCGTGGTGAGCTATCAAGCCCAGACTCCAGCGCTTGGGCTGGTGCTGCCGTCCAACTCGCCGGGCGTACACACGCTGTGGATGCCGGTGATTCCGATGCAGATCGGCTTGGTGCTGAAGCCAGGGCCGCAAGAGCCGTGGACGCCCTATCGCATGGCGGCCGCAATGGTCGAGGCGGGAATTCCCTCGGGCGCGATTTCGATTTATCCCGGCGGCGGCGATGTCGGCGCGGCGGTGCTTGCCAGTTGTTCGCGGAGCTTGATTTTCGGCGGCACGGCCACGGTCGATCGCTACCGCGGCAATCCGGCCGTGCAAGCGCACGGACCGGGCTTCAGCAAGATTTTGCTTGGCGATGACGCCGCCGATCATTGGCGCGATTATCTCGATCTGATGGTGGAAAGCGTTTATGTCAACAGCGGCCGCGGGTGCATCAATTGTTCGTCGATCTGGGCGCCGCGGCATACGCGCGAGATTGCCGCCGCGATTGCCGAGCGGATTGGCCCGATCGAGCCGCGTCCGCCGGAAGATCCGCAGGCCGGCCTGGCGGCATTCACCGTTCCCGGGGCCGCCGCGAGCATCTGGAAGATGATCGAAACCGATCTGCGCGAAGGGGGCGTGGAACATGCGACCGAGCCGTTCGGCCCGCGGCTGGTTGAGATGCCGCGTTGCGGCTATTTGCGGCCGGTCGTGGTACATGCCGAATCGCCGGCGGCCGCGATCGTGAAGAAAGAATACATGTTCCCATTCGCGACGGTGGTAAGATGTCCGCAGGAACAGATGCTCGACGCGATTGGGCCGACCTTGGTTTGCTCGCTGATCAGCGACGACGCCGCACTTCAGCAATCGCTAACCGACGCGACCCACGTCGACCGTTTGAACCTGGGCCCGATTCCGACTACGAAGCTCGATTGGCTCCAGCCGCACGAAGGCAATATCGTCGATTTCCTGTTCCGAGCCCGCGCGCTGCAAATCCCGCCGGAGCGGCGGGCGAAGCTCAACCGGCAATAAGAACCGTTCGCCGATCCGGCCCGCCACTATATTTCGACCGCCGACCAAATGACGAATGTCGAAGGATGAGTGTCTAAAGAATGACGAAGCACGAATGACGAGGTGGACCTACGAAAGGGCCATTCGTCATTTGATCATTTGTCGTTCTTTCGTCATTCGTCATTAGGAATTCGTCATTCCCGCATTCCCGCCTCGCCCCTAATCCCCGCCCCTACCTTGGTTCCTTTCGACTACTATCCGCGCACGCGCATCGTTTTCGGCCCCGGCAAGGTCGAAACGCTCGGCCAATTGGCGGGCGAACTTGGCGCGCGGCGCGTGCTCGTCGTCAGCGATCCGGGCGTGATCGGGGCAGGGCACACGGCTCTTGGGATTGCGGCGCTCCAAACCGCCGGCGTCGCAACGCAACTATTCGACGGCGTGGTCGAGAATCCAACGACCGACAATGTCGACGCCGGGGCCGCGCTCGCTCGGCGGTTCGAGCCGCAATTGATCGTCGGCTTCGGCGGCGGCAGTTCGATGGATTGCGCCAAAGGGATTAATTTCCTCTATTCCGGCGGCGGACGGATGCAAGATTATTGGGGAACCGGCAAGGCCACCCGGCCGATGCTGCCGATGATCGCCGTTCCGACCACCGCCGGCACCGGCAGCGAAACGCAATCCTTTGCCCTGATTTCCGACGCCGAAACGCATGTCAAGATGGCCTGCGGCGATAAGAAAGCGTCGTTTCGCGTCGCGCTGCTCGACCCGGCGCTGACGGTGACGCAGCCGCTGCGCGTCACCGCGCTGACCGGCATCGACGCAATTGCCCATGCCCTGGAGACCTACGTTTGCCGCGTGCGAAATCCTGTGTCGCTGGCGTTCAGCCGCGAGGCATGGCTGCTGCTGGCCGATAATTTTCAGCGTGTGCTCGATGATCCGAGCGACCTGTCGGCTCGCGGCGGGATGCAGCTTGGCGCTTGTTTTGCTGGCCTGGCGATCGAGAATTCGATGCTCGGCGCGGCCCATGCGTTGGCCAATCCATTGACGACGACGTATGGCATTCCGCACGGCCATGCTGTCGGCCTCGCGCTGCCGCACGTGATTCGTTTCAACGGGGCCGAAGTGGGCGGCTGGTACCAAGATCTGTTGGAATGCACCGGCGGAAGCAACGGCTATCCGTCGCCCGAATCGGGCGCGGCAGGCTTGGCCGACTTCGTGGCCAATCTCGTCCGCCGCGCGGGTCTTGCCGACCGACTATCGGAATGCGGCGTGGAACACGAGCGGCTTGAAGAATTGGCCACCGAAGCCGCCCACCAATGGACCGGCGGCTTTAACCCGCGCAAGGTCGCCGAAGCGGAATTGCTCTCGCTGTACGAAGCGGCATTTTGAAGCAATCCGCGGCCGGACTAGAACTCCGCGGAACCGGCGCGCGTGTCCGGCTTAGCTCGCGATTCGAGTTCCGCGATCCGGCCGCGTAGGTGGCCGTTCCCCTTTTGCATTTCCGCCATCTCTGCGGATTGTCGTCGAAGCTCATCGCGGGCATCACGCAAGCGATCGTCAACGGCTTCCCGTCTCGCTCGCTCCGCCGAAAGCCATTCTTCAAGCTCAGCGACCTTTTGGATGAGGGCGACAATAATTTCGGCATCTGTTTGCATCGCGAACATAATCCTATCACGACCGGCATCCGAGGCCTTCACTGACACCTTCCATGGCGTGCTTCGGGGATCGGCGGTTTTGGAATTGCTGGGCATTGCAGAGATTCTACCAGACGCCAAAGACCGCTACCGATACTGGCCCGCTTGACTGTATTGCATTTGCAGTACAATTTTCCGTGAGGAGCAAGGTGCTGCATGGCGACCGGTCGATCGCAAAAACAGACTTCGTCGCGCCGCCAAGCGAGTTCGTTGATGGTGCGGCTCGACGCCGAAAGCAAGGATTTTTTGGCCCGAGCGGCAAAGTTGCGGCAAATCAGCATCAGTGACTACGTGCGGCTAGTAACCGTCGCACAAGCTCGCCACGAAGTCGGATCTGCCCGCGAGCAGATCATTGCATTGTCTCCCGACGAGCAACTCGCATTCTGGGAGGCACTGAATCGGCCCGTCAAGCTCACCACCGCGCAGCGCAAGCTAGGCAAGCTGATTCGCGGTGTTATGTGAGCGGAGCCCGGGGCATTCCGCCAGGCTACCATTTTGAAATCCTGCGCCGCGATCATCCTCGAAACAAATTTCGTTGCGGCTCGGCGAAGGTTGACCAATGGTTGGCCGCCAATGCTTTGCAACAACAGGAGAAGCATCTCTCTGCCACGAAGGTTCTGCTCGGTCCGGCGGGCCAAATCGCGGGCTACTATACGCTCGCAACCGGACAAGTTGAGGCTGGCGATTTGCCGGCGGAAGTGGCCAAGCGATTGCCTCGTCGGAGATTGCCGATAGCCATTCTCGCTTGGCTCGGCGTTGCTTCCACACGACAGCGGCAGGGACTCGGCGAAGTGCTTTCGGCGCGTGCGCTTGCCGACTGCATTGAGGCCGGCCAAACGTTTCCATTCGTGGCGGTGCTCATCGATTGCTTGGACGCCGCAGCGAAGTCGTTTTTCCAGAGATGGGAATTCGACGAACTGCCCGGCCATCCAATGCGGTTGCTTCTCAGCGCGAAACGCCTTGCGGCGATAACGAAGCCCGCATGATCTGCGGCTGCCATTTTACCGTGTACTGCGTACGTGTCGCCCAGTGGCGAATTGTCCAACGATGGGGCATAATCGGTGGTTCGCTATCTGATTTCTGGCAGCCATGCGCATCGCTGAATGCCCGTTCTTGATACACAAGCGCTTTCGCGATCTTTCAACGGCCGTCTTGCCGTCGATGGCCTGACGATCGCGGTCGAAGCCGGTGAAGTGTTCGGGCTGCTGGGCCCGAACGGAGCCGGCAAGACGACGACGATCAAAATGCTCACCACGCTGCTCCCGCCCAGCTCGGGAACGGCACACGTCGCCGGTTTCGACATCGTTCGCCAGTCGTCCGCGGTGCGTCGGGTGATCGGCTATGTGCCGCAGTTGATTTCGGCCGACGGGGCGCTGACGGGTTATGAAAACCTGCTGATGTTCGCCAAGCTGTACGATATTCCGCGGCGGCAGCGGAAAGCACTGGTGAACGCATCGCTGGCATTCATGGGCCTCTCGGATGCGGGCGGCAAGCTGGTGAACCAGTATTCCGGCGGCATGATCCGGCGATTGGAAATCGCGCAATCGATGCTGCACCAGCCGCCGGTGTTGTTTCTCGACGAGCCGACGGTCGGTTTGGACCCCGTCGCCCGGAGCGCGGTTTGGGAACACATCTTGCGGCTGCGCGACGAGCACGGCACGACGATCTTCTGCACGACGCACCTCATGGAAGAAGCCGACGCCTTTTGCAGCCGCGTGGCGATCATGCATCTGGGCAAAGTTGCCGCGCTCGGCAGTCCCGACGACCTGAAAAAATCGCTCGGCAGGCCCGACGCAAATCTCGACGACGTGTTCATCCACTACTCGGGCAACTCGCTGGAACAGGAAGGATCGTATCGTGAAATTTCAAGAGCCCGGCGCACCGCTCGGCGGCTCGGCTAACGCGGCACTGCCGCCGCGCTCGAATTGGCTGCTGGCCATTCTTTCGTTCGGCGACAAGATGCTGGTCATCGCCGAATTGGAAATCCGCAAGCTCCGCCATGATGCCACCGAACTGTTCAGCCGGGCAATCCAGCCGGCGCTATGGCTGTTGGTGTTCGGGCAGGTTTTCGCCCGGACGCGCGCGATCCCCACGGGCGACATTCCGTATCTTGATTTCATGGCTCCGGGAATTCTGGCGCAAAGCGTGCTGTTCATCGCGATTTTTTACGGCATCGCCATTATCTGGGAGCGCGACCTGGGCGTGGTCCACAAGCTGCTGGTGAGCCCCACGCCGCGGGCCGCGCTTGTGCTTGGCAAGGCACTGTCGGCCAGTGTGCGCGGGCTGGCTCAAGGCGCGGTGGTCTACGCCTTGGCGGCCCTACTGGGAGTGAGAATCAATTGGAATCCGCTGGCGCTCGCGGGTGTTGCGGCGGCCATCGTGCTCGGGGCAACGACGTTTTCCACGTTCTCGTTGATCATCGCCTGCATCGTGAAAACGCGCGAGCGATTCATGGGGATCGGGCAGGTGATGACCATGCCGCTATTTTTCGCCAGCAACGCGATTTACCCGATTTCGATGATGCCGAACTGGCTGCGCGTCGTGGCCCACGTCAACCCACTGACGTATGAAGTCGATGCGCTGCGCACGCTGATGCTCGTGCAGGGAACGAGCACGTTCGGTCTGGCCGCCGACTACGGCGTCTTGCTCGGGGCCACGGCGATCTTCGTGGCGCTCGGCGCGTGGATTTATCCGAATGTCGTTCGCTGAACCATCGCCGACGTGGAAGACGGGGCGGCAGCGGTGTGCGGTTCGGTTGCGCCTCCCTCGCTAACGCTTCGGGCTTGTGTGCGACTCGCTAGCGGTTCGGGCGATTTTCGCTTCGAAATGCGTGGATACTAGCCCGAAGCGTTAGCGAGGGACGGCCGCGGCGGCAAACTGCCGTTCGTGCAGTCACTATTGCCGATAGCCGAGCGATTTCACCACGTCGAGCATTTCTTCGTAGGTGATGAAGCGGCGGCGATGCGAGAGCTTGTACTGATCGACGGCAATCGCCAGTTGCCGCGCTTCGGCCGAGAGTTCATCGTAGCCATTGGTGAATTGCCGCCGCTCGCCGACCGGCGGTTCGACCGGTTCGTAGCTCCGGCGTTCGATGAACGGGAGGGTTGCCGTTTTGGAGTTGCTGCTCATGGTTCCGAATCCTGGGGGTCCGACTCCTGGCCAAGCGCAACACAGAACGAGACACGAGGCGCATAAATCTAGGTTACAGATGGCTGCGGGTCAAAACCCGAAGCAGGCCACCGAGCCGCGAAGTGCGGGTGGAACCGGTTTTGCCGGGTGTGGCGAATCACTGGGCCGCGACGCACCGTTGTCATCGTCAAGCGATCGTCACTCGGCAGCCGGCATTTCTTGGCCCGGCTGGGGGTCGATTTGCACGTCGCGCCATTCCAGGATCGTCGAGGCATCGTCGCCGGCCAAGAACATGCGCAGCCCAAGGCCGAGCACGGGCCCGCCGTCATCCGCCCAATCCGTCTGCCGGCCGAGCCGCACGAGTTGATCGGGATGCCCGTGCGAGCCCGGATAAATGGCCGGCAGAAACACTTGCCCGGCGCCGGCCGCGGTTTCCAGTCGGGCTTTGATCCACAACAGATCGCGGGGAAATCGGGGGGCCATCAGCGCGATCGATTCGATTGTTTCCAGCGGCACCCAAAAATAGTTTCCTTGCGAGAACACTTCGAGAACCGTTCCGAACAGATCGTCGCAATCGCGCAAATCTGCGAACGCTTTTTCGTTGAGCTTGCCGTTGATGGGCGGCGCGGCCTCGGCAGCTTGGGCCAGCGATTCCGTGGCGGCGACTTTGTTTCCCTCGTGCAGGCGATGCAGTGCTTCGAGCCGCAGGCGGACATGTTCGGGCGGCACGTCTTCGAGGAATTTCGGCTGCAAGCCCTCGCGAAACACTTTGCGGCGGGTTTCTTCCGCATCGAGCAGCTTGCGATAGTCGGCCGTGGCGGCCTGCAATTCGAGTTCTTCGTATTGCAAGGCGTCGATCTGCCTGCGAGCCCGATCCAGTTCGCCGGCAAACGCCAGCAATTCGAAGAGAAACAGCCGTTTGGCCTGATCGCCGGGGCTGGCCTTCACTTGGGCCGTCTGCGCGGCGATGGCTTCATCGAGCTTACCGGCCTGAAACAGTTCGCTGGCGGTCATCGGGTTCTCCGGGGAGAGGCGATAGGCTACATGCTATAGACGCGAAGCGTCGGTCGTGGGGCTTTGTACCTCAAGCCTGTAGTCTCAAGCCCGTAATCTCAAGCCCGTAGTCTCAAGCCTTAAGCCTGTAGCCTACGACGAGAGTTCCTGCTGGGCCTTGAAATTCCAGCCCTTGATGTTGCTGTTGGCGGAGCTCAATTCGCCGGTCATCGCCTGCGAAATGTATTTGACTTCGCAAGTCTGGAAGCAGAATTCGACGGTTTCTTCCGGCGGTTCTTTGCCGCGAGTTTCGATTTCATAGCCGACGATGTAGACGCCGCGAAAGGTGATTTCGAGAAACGCCTGGGGCACGATCTGGCTGCTCCCTTGTTTGACTCCGTGCCCGAGTTTTCGCACCGTCACTTTGGCTTCTGAGAAGCTGTTGTACTCCTTGCGCTTCGGCTTATACGAATCGCTCAAGAACGCCTGCATCAGGAAGGGGGAGCTGCGTTCGATCTCTTTCGTGATCTGGAAGCGGTAGTCCTGCGACGTTTCGCCGGTGGGCTTGCTGGTCCGTTCGCGGGCGATGCGGATTTCGCTGTCCTCTTCCTTCTGCTCGAGTTCTTCTTGCTTCCCTTCGTCCATCTTGTCGCGATCGCGCAGTTGTTTCGCTTTGGCGAGCGACTCGGCGCTGCCGAAGCGAAAGAAGGTGATCTCGATTTTGGCGGCGGTGCTCCCGCTGGACGAGCCTGCCCCCTGCGCTTCGCCGGCGATCTGGGCCCGCATTTTCTTGCTGGGAGTGAGTTCGATGAATGCGTCGAGAACGTCTTTTGCCATGGCAACATCTTGCTTTCAAGCGGGGCGATTTCCGTTCACCAAGTGCTGCGCTCGATGAAATCCCAGCCGCCCTTGATGACCTTGCCCATGGCGCCGGTGGCCAACTGCGGGCGGTATTCCGCGCGAATCTTGCCGAACGACATCGTGATCGTTTCCTTGGGCGAAGCATCGCCGCCGATCTCGAACGAATAGCCCACGACCACGAGATCATTGAACGTGTACGTCAAGAAGGCGGCCCGGGTCTTGCCGGTCGCTTTGCGAAGCGTAATGGTCGCCGAATCGAACACGTCGCGGTGTTCCAGGTCTTGGGCGCTGCAATAGGCGCGAAACAAATCGGGCGTCGAGATGTCCATTTCCTTCACGATCTGAAACTTGCACGCCTCGACTTCCGACAGATCCTTTCCCTGATACTGTTTGAGTTCCTTGTCGGAATACTCGGGTGCGCTGTCCTCGCCGCCGAACAAGGAGGCCAGCCCGACCGAGCCGTCGTTTTCCTGGGCCCGGCTCGCGGCGACATTCCCGCGCTCGCCGACCTTTTGCACTGCGTAGAATTCGTCGGTGTCGGAAAAGCCCGACATCGTGCCGAACTTGAACGAGAGGATCTCGATCGATTCGGGGTAGTCGATATCGGTGGATTCGCCGACGACGGGCTGGCCCGACTTCACCAACTGCAGGAAACCATCGCACCACTCGGCAGGCATAACCAGCGTCTTTCAAGAAATAGGTAGCACGAGCCGATGTACATCGGCCCCGGTTCCAACGCTTCTGCGTCTGCCGCGAAGGCCTGCGGAGACGTTGCTCGCTGGAGTTCGATAAACCAAATCGAGCCCGGAAAAGAGAGCCATAACCGGAATCTCGCGATTCGGCGCTGTCCCCTTTTTCGGGCTCGATGGCTTCGGCCTTATGCAGCGGCCAAGCCTAGATCGAATCGAAATCTTGGTTATTGGTGACTTTGCACCAGGAGCGTTCGATCACGTTGCCGAGCTTGCCCGTCTTATCCTGGGGCTTATAGCCGATCTTGAGCGCGCCGTATTCGAAGATCACGGTTTCTTCGGGCACGTCGTCGCCTGAGGACCCCGACCATTCGACGCTCTTGACGGCCACGAGCTTGAAGTCGTAGGCGAGATAGACGTCGCCGGCGCCGCCGCTGGACTTGACGCCCGACTTGCGCAAGCGGAGCTGCACCAATTCGTAGTGGCCGCCCTGGCCGCAGGTGAGCGCCAAGCTTGGCGAGGCCTTGTCGGTCTGCTTCTTGATGGTGAATTCCTTGAATTCGGCTTTGCCGGCCCCGGCCCCGGTGCTGGCCGAGGTGATGTTCACGGTGTTTTCAATGCCGAACGAGAATTCCTTGATTTCGAACCAGCCTTTGAATTGGGTGTCGGTGCTTTCGCCGACGATGGGATCGGCCGCTCCGGCGGGAGTGAAGTTCAGAAACGCATCGAATGCCATAGGGGAAACTCCTTCGAATCGATATTGTCCGAGTCAACGTGGGTCCGAATCAACGGGGGGGGAACAGACAACAACGCGTATTACCCGCCCTTCTTGGGCACTTCCGCCACCAGACGCAATGAGGTCGTCAACGTTTCCAACTGGTAATGGGGCCGCAGGTAGGCAACCGCCTCGTACCAGCCCGGCCGGCCTTCCACTTCGCGAACCTCGACCTTGGCGTCGGCCAATGGATACTTGGCCTTCGTCTCTTCGCTGGCGCCGGTTGGATCGCAGCAAAACTTGCTGATCCAGTCGTTCAGCCATTGGGCACAATCGCGAGTTTCCATGAACGACCCGATCTTATCGCGCGCCATGACCTTCAAATAGTGGGCAAACCGCGAAGTGCACAAAATCAGGTTGAACTTCGCCGAAAGCTCGGCATTGGCATTCGCATCGGGATCGAAATACGTCTTCGGCTTCTGGCACGATTGAGCGCCCATGAACACCGCGTAGTCGGTCCCCTTGGCGTGAATCATCGGCAAGAAACCGAGGTTCGACAGTTCGAATTCACGGCGATCCGTAATCGCGATTTCCGTCGGGCACTTCATCGCGATATCGCCGTCGTCGGTCGGGAAGGTGTGCACGGGCAAGTCTTCCACCCGGCCACCGCCCTCGACGCCGCGGGTGCGAGCGAACCAGCCGTACTTCGAATAGGCATCGGTGATCCGCGTCGCATAGCACCAAGCCGCATTCATCCATAGATAGCTCGAATGGTCCTTGCCATCGACGGCTTCTTCGAAATTGAACTCGTCGACCCGCTTGAATTCCTGGCCGTAGGGCAATCGGGCCAGCGTGCGCGGGAGCGTGAGGCCGACGAAGCGCGAATCTTCCGACTCGCGGAACGACTTCCAGGAAGCGTATTCGACGCTGTCGAAAATCTTGGCCAGATCGCGGGGATTGGCCAGTTCCGTATAGCTGTCGAAGTTGAACATTTTCGGAGCGGCCGCCGCGACGAACGGAGCGTGAGCGGCCGCCGCGACGTTCGAGATCATCTTCAGCAGGCTGATGTCTTCGGCGGTGCGGCCGAATTCATAGTCGCCCACCAGCATGCCGTAGGGCTGGCCGCCCAATTGGCCGTATTCTTCTTCGTAAATCTTCTTGAATAAGGCGCTTTGATCGAACTCGGCCGCCTTTTCCAGGTCTTTGAACAGGTCGCGCTTGCTGACGTTGAGCACGCGAACCTTCAGGTTTTCGCCCGTTTCGGCATGATGCACCAAGTAGTGCAATCCGCGCCATGTCGATTCCAGCTTCTGGAAATCGGGATGGTGCATGATTTCGTTGGTTTGGGCCGTAAGGACCTTGTCGATCTGCCCGATCCAGTGCTTAACATTCGCTTCGACGTCTTTCGAGATAACCTGGCCCGGCTTGACGACTTGATTGAGGAATTGGCGGAAATAATCTTTCGCCCGGGCAGCTTCCTGATCCGACTGAGGCCGGGTGGCGGAAATCACTTGGTCCAAAAGATCGATCGTCTGCGTTTCGCCGGCGGCAACGCTGGCGGTTTGTTCGGCACTACTCATACGACGAACACCTGGTTGAATGTAAAGTTTACAGAAACACACTGATCCGCTTAGGCGCCATGCCCACGGCTTCCGCGCGGGCATGCTCGCGGCTTCTCGGCCGCAGACTACTTCGCCGCCTCGCCACCCTCGGCCGGCGCATCGGGTTTGATTCCCATCTGCTCGGCAAGCTTGCGAGCCGCGTCGGTGTTGTTCAACACCTGACCGAGCAACTCCTCGAGCTTGTCGTTTCCTTCCATCTTGCTCATCAATTGGGTGAGGCGTTGCCGCATTTCGAGCAGTTCGCGCAAGGGGCCGACCTGCTGGGCCACTCGGGCCGGCTCGAAATCGTCCATATGCTTGAAATTCAACTCGGCCGGCAACTTACCCTCGCCGCTGATCTTATTGTCGACCTTGAGCGTCACGCGCGGGGCGGCTTTTTCCAGCACGCTGTTGAAATTGTCGCGATCGATGTTCACCACCTTGCGCTGCTTCAGCGCCGGCAGTTTTTCCTTCGGATTGCCCGACAAATCCGCCAGAACTCCAACCACGAACGGCAATTCCGTCTTGGCCATCGCGCCATTGGTTTCCACGTCGTAGGTGATTTGCACGCGCGGGCGGCGAACCCGGTCGAGCTTATGCTGCGTACTCTCTTTGGCCATCGTCGAAATCTCCTGTCGAATTCTCCGGAAGAGCCGTTTTGCGAATCGTCGTTCGCTGCGGACCAATAAACCGATATTACGAGCCGGCAAGCCGCCAGGGCACGCACTCGACGCCCAAGCGGCTTGGGAAGTTTAGCACGCGGATTCCAGCCGAATCGGCCAATGGAAATCCGATTTTCGAGCGGCGCACTGCCGGATCTTCGCTAACTCATGATAGTTTCGGCATTTACCCTTGTATTGTCAAGCGGCTGAGCCCCGGAATGCAACCCAATAGTCCGGGTTGCGAGTCCATCCGATGCGCCAGCGGCCGCAACGAGGGGCAGACATTGATGCCGGCTTTGCCGACGCTCATTAGTCGTCGCGCGTGACCTGCACATTGCTCACTTTGCCATCGGTAAAATACAGCCAGAATGTGGCCTTTTGGCTCTTGTCATTCCAGCCGTAGGCCTCGAACGGCTTGCCGTCGGAGCCCTTGCCGTTTACGTCGCTATAGCCCTTGCCCAACACTTTCACGCTCTGGTCCTTCGTGTCGCCATATTTCACCCCTTTGATCGTTCCCTTCCAATCGTCGAAGAAGAAACTACCGATAACCTTTTTGCCTTTCACCGTGAACGCGTAGGGGCCATAGATCAGCACCGCCAGATTGTCGCCGTTGACGGTGATCTCTTCGGGCACGCCGCATTTGGCAAACATATTGGCCAAGCTGTCGCCACAAAGCTTGATGATCGTGTCGTCGGTCGGCATTTGCTTGGCTTTGGTGGGCGCCTCATCGGCATTTGCCGCCGCGGCAACGGTCAACAACAATGTCGCCGCAAACAGCGCGGGCGTATTCAGTATGGATGGCAGTCGCATGGGAGAGAGCCTCCGGGAACGGAATGGGCAGGGAACCAGATTTGGCCGAACAGCGAAGAAGCAACCCGTTCGCAACGCCGTGAGTATAGGCCGCCTGCACGAAAATGCGATACCCGCCGCCGGCCGGTGGCGGTGTCTTGCCGGGGATAGATCCCAAAACCCACGTATGGCCGAGGCTCCGCATTACGAACGATTCGTGGTTTGGGCCCAAGCCTTTTGTTCGCCGGCGGTCATGCCGCTCGGCCCTTGCGGCCGATGCATATGTTCAGTATTCTCAACAGTCGCGGCAAGCGTTATCAGATCGGTTTCGAGCGTCCAGGATTTATCGGAAGTGGGCCGAGTATGACACCGCTTTTCGCATTCGAGTACGACGCGAAGCCAATTGGCAAATCCTTGATCATTCATGCCGATTGCTTCGAATGGCTTCGCCGCGTGCCGGAGAATTCGTTCCACGCGATCGTCACCGATCCGCCGTATGGCGTGAAGGAATACGATGCCGATCAACTGGCGAAGCGCGCGAATGGCAGGGGCGGCGTCTGGCGAATTCCACCGTCATTCGATGGGCACACGCGCGCCCCGCTGCCGCGGTTTACGGCCCTTGATGCGGACGAACGGGAGCGGGTGCGCCAGTTTTTCGTCGATTGGGCGCGGCTAGCGGTCCACGCACTGCGGCCTGGCGGTCACGTTCTCATGGCGACGAACGCCTTCATCGCTCAACTACTTTACGATGCGCTCGTTGAAGGCGGATTGGAATTTCGCGGCCAGATCATCCGGCTCGTGCGGACGCTGCGGGGAGGAGACCGCCCGAAAAATTTCGAAGATGAATTTCCCGACGTGTCGTCGATGCCGAAGGGATGTTATGAGCCATGGGGTCTATTTCGCAAGCCGATGCCATCGCGCATGACGGTGGGCGAATGTTTGCGCCGCTGGCAAACTGGCGGCCTTCGGCGAATTTCCGACGACCGGCCATTTGAGGACCTGATCCCGAGCGAGCGGACTCCACGCTGCGAGCGCGACCTCGCCGATCATCCGAGCCTGAAGCCGCAATCGTTCATGCGCCAGATTGCCCGCGCCGCGTTGCCGCTTGGCGAGGGCATCGTCGTTGACCCGTTCATGGGCTCGGGCTCGACAATTGCCGCGTGCGAGGCCGTCGGCGCAACTGGGATTGGCGTCGAGAGGGTTCGAGAATATTACGAATTGGCGACCGTCGCAATTCCGAAGCTGCGCGGATCACTCCAAGCGACCATGTTCTGAATAAATCCAATTGCGCCGCATCTTGTCGAAACCGCTGCGCTTCACGCTGGCAGTAATCGTGCGCCGGCTAGTTCCGGATCGGCCGGAGAATTGCCAATCGGATCTTAGCAGCTTTCCCCCGACAACCTTCACAAAGCGAAATGGCCGTGGTGGTACGCCCCTGCCGGCATCGCGTGGCCCGTTCGCGTCGAATACGAATACCATCAGCCAACTCTCTTCGGCGTTATGGCCCTGCCATCCGCTTGGGTAGCGACTCCCCTCGATCTCGATGCCTTCCGGGCCGTGCTGAATCTCGTCCGCTGGGTATTGACCAGCGGGAATTACGTCGGGATGGCCGTTGTGGTATTTGTTGCGCACAACCGTCTTGCAATGCTTCGGAATCGCCGCGCCCATAAATTCACCGACGATGCTTGAGAAGTTGGCGGGCATCAAGAACGATTCGAGCCGTTCGATTTTCTTCGTGTTCAGTTGGGCGTTGATGAACCCGAGGAATTCGAGAAACTCGTTCATCGCCTCTTTAACGTGGGCGACGGTCACGCCGTAGGGAATGACGGCTTCAGGATTGAACCGTTTCGGATCCAGCGGCGCGGGCGTACATGCTTCGGCTTCATTCATTGCCGGCCATGATTGCAAACTCCCCTGCCGAAGTCAAAAACGCCGTTTTTGAAATTAGGACCGCTGCCAAATTGTCCGCGATTTCGTACAATCGCGATCAGCAGGGCGGGACGGCAAAGGAGATTTTAGCCATGCGGCTGCGCAATTGGTTGTCGATTGGCCGGGCGGCGATTGCGGCGAGTTTTGCAATCGCGATGGCGCTTGTTTCGCAGGCGGCTTTCGCCTGGCCGACGCAGACCAACGTCGGCACGGGATTTCAGAATCTCAGCAATAGCTATTTCAGCCAGACCGGCGTTAATTTCGGTTTCGGCATCCCCACCACGATGCCCAATGGCGGCAGCGCCGTCGTCGGCCTGACTCAACAGGGCAACCTTGGGCAGAACATCATGTTCCAACAAGGGGGTCAGGCGGGAATTCCCTTTGGACTCGGGCAAGGGACAAGTGGCGCGTCGTTCGGCTATTCCGTCAAAACCTCGCTTGGCACCATGTTCTTCGGCCTCACGTCGTCGATGGGCTCCGACCGCGGAATGACGGGCCAAGCCGCCAGCGTAACGGTGATGGACGGCGGCACGGGGTTCATTTCCGACACCTCGCAATCGCCGTTCGTCACCGGATTGGTGCCGGTGGTCGGCGATAACGGCCAAAGCGTTTTGGGCGAGCGACTGCAGCGGCTGGCCAACGGCGAGGGGACGACGAATCAAGCCCAGCTACCCCCCGCCCCCAAACCTGACGCCGGCGGCCAAGCCGATCCGCCGCCGCAAAATCGCCAACTCGCGCCCAATGCCTCCGCCGACGAAAAGGCGGCCGATGCTTTTGAGCGCCGTTTATCGGCTGCACAAGACAAGCCGGTTGGCGAGCCGCTGGCCAGCCTCGCCGAGATTCGCGCTCAAAAAGCGGCCGAGGATCAGGCCGTCAACGAAGCATATCGGCAGAAGCTGCAAATGGCCGAGTCTAGCCTTGCGGCCGGCAAGCCGGGCGTCGCACGGCTCTATTATCAGCAAGTCGTCCGCCATGCCAATGGAGCCCTCAAGCAGCAGGCCATCGAGGCGCTAAAATCGTTGCAGCCGAAAGCGCCGCCCGGCGGCGGCGCACCGCTGGGCGTTTCAGCCGACGGCGCCGGAGCGGCTCGATGAACGATCTGCCTCCGCCGAAGACGTTGGCCAGCGGCAAATATCTGCGGCTGCTGGCCCAGGCCCATTGGGAATTCGCCGAACGCGTCAATGCCACCGGGGCCGTGGTGATCGTGGCCATGACCGACGAGCGGAAATTGTTGCTCGTCGAGCAGTATCGAATTCCCGTCGGCTGCCGGGTGATCGAGCTTCCGGCTGGATTGGTTGGCGACGTGCCGGATGCGGACTCGCATCCTGG
>DATAWG010000129.1 GCA_036267355.1 Pirellulales bacterium
AAGAAAGCAAACCAACTTCATTGCAACAGCCAACCCGAAATCGCCACCGCGACGCCATCGAGCGCTTGCCTGGTGGTGCTGCGCCGCTATCCCCGTCGGACACCAGCCCACAAAACCTCGGAAAACTCGCTTGATTCAGGATTAGCTCCGCGGCCGTGACTGGTTTTCTCTTATTGGACATCATCGTGCGCCAGGAATGTTCCTTAGGGTAATAGTTCCTTCAGTGATTGCATCTCGCAGCGGTCCCGAAAGCTGAGTGGTAGGTCGGACCCAAAGGTCGAATCGCAAGTTGGTTTGCTGGCAATAGGACGCATAGTCGCGAAGCTGTTGGATGTAACTGAGTGACTTAACGTTTTTCACTTCCGTTAGGGCCGTGTCCGAAAGTGCATCGGGGAATCGGATTTGATTACCTCCGGGAATCGGTATTCCGGTCTTGCGTCCGGCGATCCCGACAGCATCCTCCCCCGCCTGACCAAGCTGCTTAGCAATCGAAATAGGACTTTGAGCACCGGCGGCTCCAGCCTGCCAATCCGCCGCGCCGTGTCCGTTCGATGAACCCCATCTTCGGTTGACGCGGTCGGTCGGTCAAGATTCAGCCATCGGGTTCAACTCCACTTCTTCATGGGAGACGAGCGATGGCACAAGCACACGGGCGACGTGGGCAGCGTGATCCGGGGCGCGAGCGGTTCTGGCGGGAGGCGCTGGCGCAGTTCGGCGGCAGCGGGCTTTCGGTCCGGGAATTTTGCCGACGCGAGAAGCTGGGCGAGCCGCTGTTCTACGCTTGGCGGCGGACGATTGCCGAGCGCGACGCGGCGCCGTCAAGCGAGAATCCGGCGACAAGCCGGCCGGCGGCGCGCCGGGCAACAGCGAAAGGCGACCGGGCCACGGTTCGGAGCCCGTCGGGCGGGCCTGCCCTAGCGCCGTTTCTGCCGGTTGTGATGGCTGACGAGCCCCGCCGCCTTGGCGGACGCCTGCTCGTCGCTCATAGCGCCGTTTCTGCCGGTTGTGATGGCTGACGAGCCACCGGCTCCATCGGCGGCGGGCATCATGCTGGAGCTGGCGGGCGGTCGCGTGCTACGGTTCGGTGAGTCGCTCGCCGCGTGGCCGAGATCATTCGCGCGCTGGAGGCGACGGAGGCCGCGTCATGATCGGTCCGCAACAACAACACGGCGCCGCGCAGATTTGGATCGCCACGGCGGCGGTCGATATGCGAAAGAGCTTCGATGGGCTGGCGGAAGTCGTGCGCGCGTTCCTGGGTCAGGATCCGCTCTCCGGCAATTTGTTCGTGTTCCGCAACAAGGCGGGACATCGAGTGAAGATTCTGTGGTGGGACCGCGACGGCCTGGCCATTTATTACAAGCGGCTGGAACGCGGGGCGTTCTGCTTTCCGTCAAGCAAGGAGAGCGCGGTCGCCGTCGACCGCGGGGAATTGCTGCGGCTGCTCAGCGGGCTGGAGATCGTCGCGCGGCGGGCGGGTTAGCACGCACGTGCGAGAACTCAAAAAAGTTTTTCCGCGCGCGGAACCTTTCGCGCGTTGGCGTGTTCTAATCAGGCATGAGCACGGACGCGCTTCTTGCCATCGACGATCTGGCCGCTTTGCCCGATGACCCGGGCGCTTTGAAGACGCTGCTTCTTCAGCAGTGCGCCGCCCGCGACACAATCATCGCCGAGCGCGAGCAACGTCTTGCCGAGCGCGAGCAACTCATCGAACGCGCAAAGAAAGAAGCGGCAGAACAACTCGCGACGCAGCGCGAGCGCATTTGGGCGGAAGCGCAGCAGCAACTTGAAGCCTTGCGCGAGCGCCTCGAAGCGGAGCACAAGGCCGTGGTCCTGGCGCTGTTGCGGCGTTACTATGGGCCGCGGTGCGAGACGTTCGATCCGCGGCAACTGCTCTTGTTTGGGCACGTGATCGAGCAACTTCCGCTGGACGAGGCGGCGATCGCGCAAGAGGCCGGCGAGCCGCTCGTCACGCGGCGGACGAAGAACCGCCACAAGCACGGCCGGCAAGCGTTGCCCGAGTGCTTGGAGCGGATCGGGATCGAGCACGACCTGGCGCCGGAAGAGAAGCCTTGCCCCGCCTGCGGCAACGAGCGCCATCGGATCGGCGCCGAGGTGGCCGAGCAACTCGAATACTTCCCGGCCAATTTTAAAGTGCTCAAGCACGTGCGGCACAAGTACGCCTGTGGGAAGTGCGAGCACGACGGCTACAACCCGCACATCGCCACGGCCGCGAAGCCGCCGCAACCGATCGACAAAGGACTGCCCGGCCCAGGCCTGTTGGCCTACGTGGTGACGAGCAAGCTGGGCGACCATTTGCCGCTGTACCGCTTGGAAAACATCTTCCGGCGGCAGCGAGTCGAGGTCTCCCGCAGCACGATGTGCGCCTGGATGGCCGCGGCGGGCGAGTTGGTGAAGCCGCTCGTCGCGCTGATGATTGCCCGGATCAAGCGATCGCGCGTGGTGCACACCGACGACACGACCGTGCCGATTCAATCGCCCGGGGCCGTGTTGGCTGGCGCCCGACCTGGCAAGCAGTCGGGCGGCCAATGCCGCAAGGGGCGCATCTGGTGCTACCTCGGCGACGAAGCGAACCCCTACACGGCCTACGACTACACGCCCAACCGCAAGCGCGACGGCCCGGCGAGTTGGCTGCGGGGATTCGCCGGCTACCTGCAAGCCGACGCTTACGGCGGCTACGACGGCATCTTCTCGGGCGGCGCAGTGACCGAAGTCGCTTGCTGGGCGCACGCGCGCCGCAAGTTCTACGACGCGCAGGACAGCGACGGCCGGCGGGCGGCGCAGATGCTCGCGCTCATCCGCGAGCTATACGCGGTCGAGCGCGAGCTGAAAGAGCAGTCGGTCGATGAAGCGGCGATTCTCGCAGTGCGCCGCGAGCGGAGCGTCCCGCAACTTGAGCGAATCAAGACGTGGCTCGACGCCGAGGGCGAAGTCGTCCTCCCGCGCAGCCCAATGGGCGAGGCGATCCGTTACGCCAAGAACCAGTGGACGGCTCTGAACGTCTACGTCACGCAGGACTTCCTCAGCATCGACAACAACGCGGCCGAGCGGGCCTTGAAGCGGGTGGCCATCGGCCGCAAGAACTGGCTCTTCGCCGGGCACGACGCCGCGGCCGCCAACCACGCCCGCCTGTGGACCCTCCTTGCCAGCGCCGAGCGGCACAGCCTTGACCCGCAGCGTTACCTGACCAGCGTCCTGGCCAAGCTCCCGCTGCTGGGCCCAGAGCCCTCGCCGGCCGATCTCGCCCAGTTCCTGCCCGACGTGTGGAAGCGGGAGGATGCGGCGGATTCTTAACGGTCTTTTTGCTGATCGCGCACTGCGTCCAAAAGCCGCGCGCAGGCGTCAACTAAACTTGGCGATGCCTGGTTGCAATACTCTGTAATCTGGGCATCGATTCGATCCAAATAGGCCTTCGCGAACTTCGTCCTCTGTTCTGCGGCAACCCAATCTTCGGTCTCAGATTCAAAGCCGATGATCGGCAAGAATAACTCGTCTGGAAGGCCAATTGACGAGTGCCGCAATTCGACGATCCTGCGCGCCCCAGCGACGAGGTCGATGCGGTGCTCAACCATCGCAAGGGCGACTTCGCCGATCATTTGATTCGTTTCCGTAGTCATGGTGCCCCCGCCGTTATCTTCGTCTTAAACTCGAATTGCTCGCCTGTCTGAACATTCTGGTACCAGTGTGTCTCAAATTGTACCCCGTCCGACGCTGTATAGGATGAGCTTCCCATCTTGGCGTAATCAGCGGCCTGGCCGCCATACTGCGCCGCCAACTCATTAGCAACCCGAATCGGCGTGTTGGTTCCGGCACCTGCCATCGCCGTACCACCTTGTCCAATCTGCTCGGCACTCGCGAGTTGCTTATTTAATTGCAGCAGATCCGTCGCCGAAGGAGCGGCAGGGGTGGGGTTCGCAGAACGGACACCCGCGCCTAAGCCGGCTTGCTCGCCAGCGCCAGTGTCCGCGGCGAAATTAAATCCGTTGCCGCCGACAGCTTCGCCGCCGTCGCTGAGCCCTGCCCCAAAATAGGCCTGGCTCGTCACGCCCTCCAGCGACATGAGTCCGCCGTTCGCCGCGACATCGGCACCGGCGTCAATAACGGTCGGGGCCGCGATCGTTGCGGCCTCGGTCGCCGGCGTGCTCGCCGCCGTAGCTGCCGCGGAAGCCGCGGACGCGGCTATTATAGCGGGCGCAGCCACCATTATGAACACTGTTTCAAGCGGATTCCAACATTGCTGGACAGTGCCAGACCGTTGATAGTCGTCGATAAGTATATTATGCCCATTTCTGGTCAGAGCGGCGTTGAAGCCGCCCGAACTCTGCAAGATCGACTGCCAACTGTCGCCAAACCGTTGCGGGAGAACCGCGGCCGCAGTGGAAGGGTCGGTCAAAAGGTACTGACGGAGCGCCTCGATTTGGCCGTACATTTGATTCCCTACGGCAAGGGCTTGATTGGCCGCCTCGCGCTGCCGTGCGTTGTCAAACCAATCATTTTGGCTGTAATACATCGCGTTTTGATAGGCCTCGCTTACGCGCTGGCGAGCGATTCCAAGATCGTCGGCGTAGGTTGCGATTTGCGCCGCGTTGCCCGCCTGGGAGATCGGCGCGGCTGCTAGCCCGCTCGGATCGGTCTCGTTCATCGGGTCGTTGCCGACGTAGCGGTTGGGGTTCGAGTCGGGGGCGAGGCCGGTGGGGTCGGGTTGCATCCAGCGCTGGGCGCTTGTCGAATACCAGCGGCCGGTGGTGCCGCTGGTGGGATCGTTGTGCCATTGCAGGCCGGTCAATGGGTCGGTGTAGCTGCCGTCGTAGCCGAAGGTCGGGGCGTACGACGAATTGGTTTGCGATGTGATCGCGCCGAAATCGCTGTAGCTGATTTGGTCCACCAAGCCGACGCCGTATTCCCATACATCGTCGATGCTTCCCTGGTTGTCGCTGGCCAGCCACAATGTCGTTCCCGGCGTTGAAACCGAACTCACATCTTCTTGGGCCAGCACTTGATCGACGACCGGCCCATAGAGATAGCGGTTGGTCAAGCTTCCGCTGCCGTTGAACGTCAGATCGAGTTGGCCGGTGGCGAGATCGTATACCGACTCGCTGGCGGTGGTGCTCGTCAGTGTGCCGCCGCTGTAGGATTTGACGGTGCGGCCGATCAGGTCGCCGTACATGTCGTACGTCAGATCGACCTCGGTTGTCTTTTGGCCGCTGGAGTTGTCCATGACGACCGAGACGAGCCGATTGTCGGCGTCGTAGCCGAAGTAGGTCGCCACGCCGGTTTGGATGTTCGTCTGGCTAAGCATGTTGCCGCCAGATCGTAGGTGTAGTTGTACGTGCCGTCGGAGAGGAGGCGATTGCCGGCGCCGATAACGTCGCTGCTTGAAGTGTCGGGATTGCCGTTAGCGTCGTAGTTGGTGTAGCCGACCTGGTCGGTCGTCGGACCACCGTATCCGCCATAGCCGCCATAGCCGCCGTATCCGCCGTAGGCACTGACGGAGCCCAGTTGGCTGTCGGCATCGTAGGAGTACGCGACGTTGTCGCTGGATTGGACGCTGTTGCTGACGGTGTCGATGCGTTGATCGTCGTCGTAGCCGAAGGTGAAGTTCTCCAGCGGCGAGTAGCCGCCGTTGTAGCCGTTGTAGCCCGTCTCGTTGAGGCCGATCATGCCGCCATCGGCGTTATAGCTGTAGTAGCCATATAGCGAAAAATCTCCCCAAGATGGGCCGCCATAGTCGGAGAAACTGCCTAGCTGGCCGTCCGGCGTTGTAGTTGAAATAGCCCTGCTTGTAGGCGACCGCGTCGCCACCGGATCCGCTGGCGCCCTGTTGCGTGACGAAGGTTTCGCGGTCGTCGGCGTCGTAGGTGTAGGTGTTGATGAAGTCGGCGTGGCCGGCGATGGTCGAGGAGAGCGAGGTGCGGTTGCCGTCGTGGTCGTAGGCGTTGGTCAATACGACCGTGGGGACTCCGCCAGGGGTTCCGGCGTTGCTCGTGGTCGCGAGGCGGTCGAGGGCGTCGTAGGTGTAGGTGTAGTCGGAGTAGTTATCGGAGGCCGTGTGGACGTCGCCGTCGGACGTGTAGGTGTAGTTGACGGTGTTCGACGGGGTGCCGCTCAGCCAGCCCGAGGCCGTGTACCACGTTTCGCTCGACTCTTGGCCATCATCGTTGTATTGGTAGTCGATCACATTGCCGTCGGGATCGGTCACGGACTCGAGGCTGCCATCCCCGTAGTAGGTGTAAGAAGTCTTGGCGGTGCCGGTGGCGATCTGCTCGACGCCGTTGACCTTCGTGGCGCTCAGCGCGACGGTTTCGCTCTGGCTTTTCAGACGGCCGTCGGCGTAGTACTGGTAGCTGGTCGTGTTGCCGTCGGGATCGGTTTCACTGGTTTCCTGGCTGCCGTCGTAGGCATACGACGTGGTCTGGCCGAGCGGCGTGGTGACGCTGGTGTCGTTGCCGTCGGCGTCGTAGGTGTAGGTCGTGGTGTTGCCCATCGGATCGGTCTGGCTGAGCAGCCGATCATTGCTGTCGTAGGCGTAGGTGGTGGTGTTGCCGAGCGGATCGGTCGAGCTGATGTTGTTGCCGTCGTCGTCGTAGGTGTAAGTAGTGGTGTTGCCGAGAGGGTCTTTGACGCTGGTTCCATTGCCATCGGCGTCGTAGGTGTAGGTGGTGGTGTTGCCGAGAGCGTCTTTGACGGTGAGCACATTGCCGTCGGCGTCGTAGGTGAAGCTGGTGGTGTCGGTGCCGCCAGTTGCGTTGGCTTGGCTCTCGCTGAGGATTTCGCCGAGGGCGTTGTAGGTGAAGTTGGTCTGGGCTTCGCCCGGATCGGTTTCAGAACTTTCTTCGCCGAGAGCGTTGTAGGCGTACCTCGTGGTGCCGTCGGCGCTGTCGTCGGACGAAACAACGTTGCCATCGCCATCATACGATTCCAAATCGCCATCACCGCTGACGACGTTGACCGAATCGAACAGCCGATCGGCCGAATCGTAGGTGTATTGAAGATTTTCCACCGTGGCGCCGGTGGCCGAGTTGAAGCCGAACACGCTCACGGCCTGGCCGAGGGCGTTGTAGGAAGTTTCGATCGTTTCGCTGGCGCTGGCGTGCCCGACGCCGTCCGTGGTCGGGGGCTCGACGACTTCCGTCTGCTCGCCCATCGCGTTGTCGTCGTAGTACGTGATCTCATTGGAACTGCCGTCCATCACGTCCATCGAGGCCAGATCGCCCCAGGCGTCGTAGGTGTAGGTGATGGCCGGCGTCCCGTAGGCGATCGTGGGGTCGGTCACTTTGGTCAGTTGATCGAGCGAGTTGTAAAAATCGGTGGTGATGTTCCCCTTCGGGTCTTTGGTGGTCTTGAGATTTCCGTCAGCGTCGTAGGTGTAGGTGGTGGTCTGGTTGTCGGCGTTGGTGGCGGTGGCCACTTCGCCCAAGGAGCTGAAGGTTTCGGAGGTTTTGTTGCCCGAGGGGTCGGTCACCGAGAGCTGATCGCCGAGCGGATCGTAGATGTAGACGGTTTTCGGGGCTGCGGCGCCCGGGGTGGGCGGCGGATCGGTTTCCGAGGCCAGCAGGTTGAGATTGTCGTAGACGTAGCTGGTGGTGCCGACGGGCGTGACCGTGGTGAGAGGGTTGCCGTTGGAGTCGTAGGTGTAGGTCGTGGTCATGGCCAGCGACGTGCCATAGGCCACGGTGGTCGTCTGAACCAGGCCGTTGCCCGCGCCGCTGGTGTAGTAGACGTTTTCCGTCTCGTCGCCATCGGGATCGGTGGTCGTCAGCAGCAGCAGGCCGCCGGGCAGAGCAATGATGCTGCCGGGAGCGGGAAGGGCGGTGTAGCTGAACAGCGTCTTGTCTCCGTCGCCATCGGTCGAGGAGAGCGTGTCGCCAAAGACAACAAGCACGTAGGTGAAGCTGGATTCGACCACCGGCCCATACAGCCCCTCTCGCGCCACGGTATCGCTGGTCGGCTGATCGTCGACGCCGTAGGTCCATGTTTCGCTGGAACCGTCGGGATTGACTTGGCTTGTCAGATTGCCGCGAGAGTCGTAGTAGTAAGAGGTCGTTTCTTGTTCATCGATCGGCGTCGCGCCGCCCCAATTCGGCGGCGCGATGGATTCACTGACCAAGCCGTTGCCGTCGCGTTGCCATTGCCAGACGACGCTATTCGGATTGGCCTCGGCCGTTTCCAGACCGAAGAGGTCGGTCTGGTAATTCCACGTGGCATGGTTCGGATCGACGTAGGTGGCCTGGGCCTCGGGGATCGAACTATCGGCCAGGTTGCCGATCTGGCCGTCGGCCGCCAGCAGGATCGGCGCATCGCCCGCGGACGGGGCCAAGCCGTCGACGAGGAAGGGCGTAAGCGTCCAATAGTTGGAATCCGGATTGACGACTTTATCGATGCGATCGTTGGCCGGATCGTATTGGAGCGTGGTCACATCGCCGTCGGCGTCGGTCACCTGGTCGAGCAAACCGCTCGAGTTGTAGCCGAAGCGGGTAATGGGAGTGCTACCTGCTCCGGAGGAATAGGGCTCGGTGATCGACGTGATTTCGCCGGCGCCCGATTGATACTGAAACGTCGTGGTGCGGCCATAGGGATCCTGAATCGAGCTCAAAAAGCCGCCGCTGTAGTTGAACGTGGTCGTGAATCCGCCCTGGGTGGTGATGGTGGTGAGGTCGCCGGTGTTGTTGTAGGCGAATTTGGTCTGATTGCCGTCGGCATCGACGCTCAAAACAAGTTGGCCCTTGAAGTTGAAGTCGTAATACATGCCGTCGGTGGCGGCGAGATTGAAATCGCCGGTCGCAGTCGAGTAAACGCCCATTACTGTTTGCAGCGGGCCTTGCTCAAGCGTGCTGAAAGTGCCGGCTGAAGTGCCGATCGGGTTATCGGGGTCGCTAGTGTTGCTGATCGTCCAAGCGTTGACAACCATCACCGATCCGGCGTCGAGATCGCCGGAGCTGTTGCCGTTTTGCAGAGAAACACTCAAGCTGCCGCCGGCGCCGACGGCGTAGAAGCCGAGGCTGCGCCAATATTGGCCGTCGATCAAAGTGGTCGGCTCGAACTGTTGATCGACGCCGATGGTGGTCGAATCGCTGCCGGACGGGCTGCCGACTTGGGGCGCGCCGCTGACGGTCTACTGAGCATCGTCGGTGCGATCGCCATCGGCATCCCAGGCAACGAACACCTGCACCATCTGCTGCGGCTCGAGATCGGAAATCTGCCAAGCCGCGGTGGAATTGTCGTCGGCATCGGCGTAAAGGTCCGAGCCGCCGGCGAATGTATATTCCGAGCCGCCGAAATCGGGATAGTTATCGATCGGGAAATCATAGCCAAGGCCCGGATAGTAGTAGCCGGCGTCGGTCGTCGATTGCCAACTGCCGGTCGTGGAAAAATTGGAACCGGTGGGGCCGACGATTTGGAAGTTGGGATAGTTTTCGGATCCATAGAGATTCGGCGTGGCCGCATACCAGGTTGAGGTGTTGTCGCCGCGGATCAGCGCGAATCCGCTTTCGGTCGGTAGCCCTTCGTCGAACAGTGTCGGAGCCGACGGCGAATACGGCTGCGACGACAGCCCGTCGCTTGGCACGAGGCTATCCAAGCCGTCGATCGACCAGCCGTCGCCCTATTCGGATGTGCCGACGCTGTTGTCCGTCAGGTTGACGATTTCGGTGCCGCCGATCACGGTGCGCGTCAGTTGCTCGTCATCGATTGTGGCGGTAAAAACGACGGTGTAGTCGTAATGGCCGCTGGCGAGCTCCGTGGCGATCGAGGTGCTGCCTTCCAACACGAAGTGCAGGGTTTCGCCCGGCTCGTAGTCGGACAGATCGGCCGTGTCGTAGGTGACTGCGGGGGCGATATCGCCGCCGAAATCAAGCTGTGCGCTGAGGGCAGTTGGAACCGGCCCGGCGGGCAATTGCATGTCGACAGAAATGATCGGCTGCAGATTCGTGTTGCCGTTGTAGACCGGCCCGATGCCACTGGGCGTGAGGGTGAGGTCGACCGAGGGAGTGCCTTGCTGCACGTTGACTGACACTGAGCCGTTGGAGATCGTTTGCGCCTGCAGGCCGGTGTTTTCGGTGTCGATATTACGATTCAATAGTCCACTTACGCCGTCTTGATTGACGATGGTGACCGTGGCGGAGACGGCCGCATCATCGACCGAATAGTCGGCGTTGGTCAAGAGCGACAGCGAGACGATCTTGTCCCACTCGGGGCTGTTGCCGAGGGGCACGTTGTCGATGGGCTCGATGACGATGGTAACGCTCGAGTAGCCGGCCGGAATCGTAATCGAGCCGGTATCGCCTTCGGTAGAAATCAGCGATCCATATCGAAAGTTGCCAACGCCGCCCTGTGCAAACGCGATATAGTCGGGCAGTTCGCCATCGTCCGCGGCGACGTTGGGATCGACGGCCGCCTTTTCATCTTCGTCGCCGTCCGGAAGATTCGCGTCGAGCTGGTAGCTTTCGCAAGCGTGGGTCAATTCCCGGCGCATACAGGAGCGTAGGATTGCCCGATCGACACAACTCTTGCAGCAGGCGGGGCAGCTCTGAAAACGGCTTGAGATATCCAAAAACCTTTCGGCCCGGGCCCGCAGGCCATTGCGGCGGCGCGCCAATATTGCCGGCCCACATGCCGAAATAATTCGTTTCCGCAGGCCGTTCGTAGCAATCCAAGTCGCGAAACGTGAGCAGGAAATTTTCATCGACCTCGGCGAACAATTCGGCGACGTTTTGCAGCGGCGATTGGCCCAGCCGATCGAGCGTGGCATTCATCGTCGCCAGAACCTGCGATTCATCGGTCTGCAATTGCGCTCGGTCGACGGCAAGCCAGGTCCGCAGATTGGGCAGCGGCGCCACATTCGGAGGCGCGAAAAATCCGGTGCCGATCAATGCTTTCCGCACTGCAACACCGCGGGCTGCCAAAAGTGCTGTAGGGCTGTGGTCGAACACGATCAGGTCGGGGCGCACAAATTCAAAGATTTGCCTCCAAGCTCCGACCATGGTGCTGAGTTCATCCACATTGGAAAACCCGACGTTGTGCAAGATATGCGCGAACGTGCAACATGGCTGGATTTCAAGCATTCGTCCGTGTTTGAAGGGCGCTTGCAGCAGCGCGACGCCCGAGCCACCGAAGATTTTGTGTGCCTGCGAAAGATCGCGCAGCGCGGCGAACACCCGGTGACCGCGGCGGGGCAGTTCGATCGCGATCGGGCGTAGATTCATCAAGTGCCCCAATCCGCCTCCGAGTTCCCAGGCGAGCAAGATGGTTGCCATAGTGGTCGGAATTTCTGACTCTGAAAGGGATGGACACAATCGGTTTTTTCGCGGCGCGGCGATCGGAATTGTTCCGGCCGACGGCGATGGCTCATTCGTTTGATTCGCCGCACCGCCGGGCAAGCCGGCAATGGCGCCCACCGCGGCAAGGCGGCACTTGGGATGGCCCGCTACTGCGGCGCTGTGTACCATTCCTTTGGTCCATTCGCAATGCACTCAAATTCTAGAGCTGGCGACTTTGCCCGCGGAGGGGCGGAGGTCATGCAACGGTCGTTTCTCAAACGGGGTTTTCTTCCTGAAGCCGATCCGCTGACCGCGTTTCCGTATGGTAGCCCGATGGCCGCGCTCGATGAGATCGGCCACGATTTGCCAAGCTTGTTGCACGAACCGGGCTTTCGCGATTATGCCCGCCGGCTCGTGATTCCGCCGTGGTCCGAGCCGGCCAATCCCGTCGAGCGGCGGCGGCAATTGCGGCTGTATTACGTGCGGCTCGGATTTCTGGCCTCCGGCTATATCAATCAGGTTGGCGCTCCGCAGGCGACGCTTTTGCCGCGCAACCTTGCCGTTCCGCTTTGCGACATTTGTCGCCGGCTGTCGCGGCCGCCGATCCTGAGCTACGACGGCTATGCGCTTTACAACTGGAAGCGGTTCGATCCGGCCGGACCGATCGCGCTCGGTAATATCGACACGCTGCAAAATTTCGTGCATCTTTACGACGAGCATTGGTTCGTCCTTGTACACGTCGAGATCGAAGCCATTGCGGCAACGATTCTGGCGGCGATCGATAGTATCGCTCGGGCGCTTCCCGGCGGCGATGCAGCGGCGGTGAACCGGTCGTTGCGGACGATCGGCGATGCGGTTTGGCGGCAGGTCGACGTGCTGCGGCGAATTCCGGAAAAGATGGACCCGGCCCTGTATTACAAAACATTTCGGCCCTATATCCGGTTTTTCGAAAACGTCGTGTATGAAGGGGTCGAAACCGGGCCGCTCGATTTCCGCGGCGAAACGGGCGCCCAGAGCAGCATCATGCCGACGCTGGTGGCGCTGATGAAGATTCCGCATCGGCCGTCGATGCTGACAGACCATTTGGCAGCGATGCGCGATTTCATGCCGGCAGAGCATCGCGAGCTGATTGCCGAGGTGCAGAAGTTGCCGCCGTTGCGACCGCTGGCCCAGAAGGAGCCGTTTAACAACGTCTTGGAAGCGATGGCCACATTCCGCGAGGTGCATGTCGGCTATGCCAACGAATACATCACCAAGCGGGTAGCCGACCCGCGTGGCACGGGCGGCACCCCATATATGCAGTGGCTTTCGCAGCTCATCGCCGAAACACTCGCCCATCGAATCCGGTAAGGCCGCCTCGACCCGAACCGATGAAGAATTTCTCACGCGGAGTCGCGGGGACGCGGAGAGAATGACGAATGCCTGAGCACGAATGACGAAGGCATGATCGCCGTTCGTGGGCTGCACGGGCATCGTTCGCGCCGGTTTCGGCAGCTTTTCTTCCCGTTCCTCTGCTCGGCTTCGCGTGAGTAGCGTCGCCTGTGGCGCTTTCGGCGAGCCACTGCGGGCTTACTCGTATCGCAGCGCGTCGATCGGGTCGAGGCGCGACGCTTTCCAGGCGGGGTAGTAGCCGAACACCAGCCCCACCGTCACCGACACGACCACCGCCGCCACGATCGCCGGCAGTGAAATTTCGGTCGGCCAATTCAGTACGTCGCGTACTACGATCGATGCCCCGCGCCCGACCAGAATTCCCACCATCCCGCCGAAGAGACACAGAATCACGGCCTCGGCGATAAATTGCCGGAGGATGTCTCGCGGCCGAGCGCCGACGGCCATCCGCAAGCCGATCTCGCGAGTTCGCTCCGTCACCGAAACGAGCATGATGTTCATGATTCCCACGCCGCCGACCATCAGAGAAATCATCGCCACGGACAACAGCAGGGCCCCCATCAAGCGCGACTGCCGGGCCATGGCGCTGGTCATTTCGGTCAGATCGCGGACGTTGAAGTCGTCGGATTCGTCGGCGCTGATATGGTGCCGATCGTGCAGCAATGCGGTGATCTGATCGATCGCCTCGGGGATCGCGGCAGCGGATTCGGCCTGCACCACGATCGAATCGACGTTTTGAAAACGCACCGGCTGCGGCGTGTCGGCCGCTTCATTGACCGCAACGCTCGGATAAAGATTGGGATTCGGCCCGACATTGGGATAGGCCTCGCTGGCCGTGTTGCTGATCGTGGTCGAGGCATCGGTGTTGCTGCCGCTGGCGGCGCTCGAGGCAATCGCCGACTGATTGGCCACCTGCGCTCCGATCGAGCTGACCCGGTATTTGATCGTCGTCCAGGGAGCCAGCACGAGGTCGTCCTGATCCTGACCGAACATGTTGGCGCCCTTCGGGCTCAACACGCCCAGCACACGGAACGCGACGCCTTGGATTCGGATGTCCTTGCCGACCGGAGATTCGTCGCCGAACAGGTTCTTGACGACGGTTTTTCCCAGGACGCAAACGGCCGCCGCTTTGGCAACGTCGCGATCGCTGAACATGCCCCCTTCCGCCATTTCCGTCCAATTGCGCGTCTGCAAATATTGCGGCGTCGTGCCGCCGATATAACCAGGCACCCAGTTGCGATTGCCGTTGACGACCTGCGTCCGCGCATGCACGAACGGCGCCACACAGATCACCGACGGGCAATCGGTCATGATCGCGTTGCAATCGGAGGGCGTCAGTGTCACGACGCTGCCGCTTCCTTGATGCACGCCGCCGGTGTTCACGCTGCCGGGCAACACCAGCAAGCGATTGGCCCCCATGCTCGAGATCGTGCGTTGAATGGCCGTGGCCGAGCCTTGACCGATCTCCATCATCGCGATCACGGCGGCGATCCCCATCACGATGCCGAGCGTCGTGAGCACCGAGCGAAACTTATTTCGGCCGATGGCCGAGGCGGCCGTGGTGAGCGTACGTGGCAACAGGCGAACCGCCGGACTGCGAACGATCGCCGGCAGTATGGCAACCGGCGGGGCCACGGTCGCAAGCGCGTGGGCGATTGCTTTTGCCGGCGACTCGCGGCGGGCGGGAAGCGCAGTGTCATCGATCGTGATTCGCTCGCCGGCACGATCTTTCACCGCGCTGCTGGCCCTGGCGATGCTGCTCGCCGACGCGCCGGCCGCGGCGCCGGCCAGCAGGACGTCGGCCTCCGAGTCGTCGAGTTCGCTTTCCGTTTGGCTGGGCACGCCTTCGCCAGGCTCATCGTCGGTCGCCGGGTAGGCAGGGCGGTTGCCCGAATGGTTTCCATTGCGCGGCATTCGGCCATTCGGGGCAAACCGCCCGTTCCGCGGCGGGCCGTCATCCTCGATCAGGCGGGCCAAGGCATCGCTGTCGAGAAATCCGTCGCGAATATAAATAATGCGATCGGCATGCCGGGCGACGTTGAGGTCGTGCGTCACCAGCACGACGCTGATCCCTTCCTCCTTATTCAGCCGCTGAAACATCTGCAGGATTTCTTCGCTGGTGCGGGAATCCAAATTACCGGTCGGCTCGTCGGCCAAGAGAATCGGCGGATGGTTCACCAGGGCGCGGGAAATGGCCACGCGCTGCTGCTGCCCGCCGGAAAGCTGCGATGGCTCATGGTCGAGCCGGGTGCCGAGGCCGACGCGCTCGAGTAGCGAAACGGCCCGGCGGCGTTCGTCGCGGTTCGACCATGGCTTTGCGGCATAGACCAGCGGCATCCGCACCTGATCGATGGCCGAGCTGCGCGGCAACAAGTTGAAACTTTGGAAGACGAAGCCGATGTTGCGATTGCGAAGCGTGGCCCGCCGATCGGCCGACAGCCGCGAGACTTCCTGGCCGTTGAGCCAATAGCCGCCGGAGGTGGGCCGGTCAAGCAGCCCGAGGATATTCATCAACGTCGACTTGCCCGATCCCGAGGTGCCCATCAGGGCGACCATTTCTCCCTTTTTGATCGTGAGCGAAATTCCCTTCAACACCGGCACATCGACTTCGCCGAGGTGATAGGTCTTGAAGAGATTTTCGATTCGGATGAGTTCCATCGCGCAGAATCCGTCGGGGTGGGCTGGCACGGATGCGGACGAATCTTCACTCCGCTCACCGCCGAGAATGGCGGAACGGCGCGGTCGGTTCGTCCTTGGGCGAAATCGGGCTGGACTCGGCTGGGGGGGAGTGCCGGGACGTCGGCAATCGATGCGCAGGAAAGCAAACTCGAAGATGCAAAGGGGCAGGAAGCGAAACGGCGGGACAGTGAACCGCTCTGCAATCCGCTCGGCAGCACACTGCACCTACCAGCATACTCGATGGCGCGTGCGATCGTCCAGCAAATCAGGGCCAGCTTTTCGGATGGCGACGGATGGCCGATCAGGCGGCGTGATGGAAACAGCATTTTGCCGTTGATTGTCGGCGACGGCCCTCATCGCGGCTCAAATAAAAGAAAGCGTCAGGCGGTCTGGGTCGCGAAAGACCGCCGAGCGCGAGCGTGAACCATCCGCTCCGGCCTCGGCCCCGCTGCCCGCGCCATCTCGAAGATGCACCACGCCGTCAGCGCCAAGTGCGACATGGCAATCCGCCGATCGAATTCGCCGGAAATCGGATTATCGCCGCGGACCAACTCTCGGTCCACAATTTCGCCATCGTCGGCAGAATCGAATCGCCGGTAAACGGCAAACACTTGGCCACGTTCTTCGACAATCGAAAGTCGGCCTTCCGACTCTTGTATCGCCATCTCATTTGCTTCCGAAACGCTTAGCGATCGATTGTGGATGTCCAGGACCGACATGATGCACCCACAGTTGCGCAATTGATTGATTATTGAGGAAGAACGACGCGCGCCAACCCATCCGTCCGGTCAAGGAACCACCGGCATGCATTGTATCCGACAGACAAAGAGTCTGCGAATGATATGCCACCACCTAGAGGCGACAGCAAAAATCACCGTCCGGCTATCCAACGAACACGCCCGCCGGCGCGATCGTAGCTCGTCTCAACTCAAGAAAATAGCGGCGACTGGACTCGAACCAGTGACACACGGCTTATGAAGCCGTTGCTCTAACCAACTGAGCTACGCCGCCAAACGCGCTGCCGCCATGACCGATGCCGGATTTTAGGCCGATGGGCCGAAGAAGCCAAACATAACCGGCGAATTCGATCGCGGCAAGACGGCGAAAAAGGCTGTGAGGCTTGAGACTGTGAGGCTTTGAGGAAAGCGCCGGCCTACGGCCAAAGACCGGACCTGACCTCAAAGCCTCACGGCCCAACCCCGGATTATTCATGGCCCCGGGAATTCGCTACACGCTGCGAAATGGCAGCCCGAAACGTTAGCGAGGGTAAGCCTCGGCGGCCCCCTCGCTTACGCGTCGGGCTAGTGTGGCGCCATGAATAATCCGGGTTAGGGCCCATACGGCACCGTGCCGCTCGCGTCGGTTTTGTAGCCCCACTTTTGTATGTATTCTCGGCCGGGGCGGAAGGCGTCTTTATGAAGCTTGAGCGTGTCGTTCAATTGCGCATCGAGTTCGGCTTGTAGGGGCGCATATTTCGGATTGCCGACTAGATTTTGCTCCTGAAACGGGTCGCGAACATCGTCGTACAACAGCCAGGGGCCATCCAGCGTGCGAACATAGGTGTTGCCGACGGTTCGCAAGCCGCGAAATTCTCGCCCCCCTTGATTGCGAGTCCATTCGCCAAACGGCGTTACGCACTCGATCAACGCGCCGCGATGCTCATCGGCCGATTCGCCGCGCAGCCATGCCGAGCGGTCTTCCCCTTCCACGGTTGTGGGAATCTTGATCCCGCAGAGGCCCAGCAATGTCGGCATGATGTCGGGAGTGCCGAAGGGGGCCGATAGCGTCCGGCCCGCGTGTCCCAGTCCCTGCGGCCAACGCACCAGAAACGGCACCAGCACCGCTTCGTCCCACGGGCGCTGCTTCCGCTGCTGCGCGTGCGATCCCAACATGTCGCCATGGTCGGAGGTGAAAACCAGAATCGTGTCGTCGGCCAGACCGGTCTCGCGGAGCGTGGCGACGATCCGGCCGACACATTCATCGAGCGCCGCCCCGTGGGCGTAGTAACCGGCCAAGTCGCGTCGGGCCGTTGCCGCTGCTTGGGGCGGAACGTTCGCCCGCAAGCGGATTTGCTCGGCGGAAAAATGCACCGCGTATTTCGCCGGCGCGGTGTTGTACGGATTGTGCGGCGGTCCCCAGGAAAGAAACAGCAGAAACGGCTGCTGCCGATGCGCCTGAATATAGTTCTGGGCCGTGCCGGTCTGGGCGGCGGCATCGTAGCCGGGCCAAAACAGTTTCTGATCGGTGTCGGCGAAATAGGCGGAATGGCTGTAGTCGTGCGTGCACTCGCAGGCCCGCCAGAATTCAAAACCTTGCCGCCGCTCGGGCGGAATAAAGCTCGTTCGACCATGGCCGTCGAGATGCCATTTGCCGATGAACCCTGTTTGATAGCCGGCCAGCCTGAAGGCCTCGGCGAGCGATGTCGCGTTGCGACTGAGGCAAACGTCGTTCAAGAACACTCCGTGCGTCGTCGCATAGCGCCCGGTCATGATGCTCGCCCGGCAAGGGGAACAAACCGGGCATGTGGACACGCACGTCGTGAGCCTCACGCTTTCATTCGCGAGTTGATCGAGTGCCGGCGTTCGTGCGTTCGGATCTCCCGCGAAGCCGAACGCCTGGGCCCGCCATTGATCGGCGATGATGAAAACGACATTCGGCCGTCGCCGCGGCTGATCGGCAGCGGGCGGATTGCCAAGCGCGGCGTTTATCTTTGCCAGAAACAGCGCGAAAACGACGACAAGCCAAATTGTCGGACCAATGCGAGCCATCGCCGGGAATTCCGAGTGCAAGCGTGCCGCGTGAGATTAAGGCCCATGCCAACGTACTTAGCCGGCGAGCATGCGGCAAGCACGGGGTTGCTTCGTCTTCTCCGAAACCGCTGCCGGCGATGCCGATTCGCTGTCGCTCGCAAGCAGGCAGTGCTAAAACTCAACGTCTTCAATCCGTCCGCATTGACCATTCTTGCTCGCGGTCGAAACGCTCGAACGGCATGGTGGGACGCGTTTCAAGTGGCCGACGGCATACGGAGTATGCCTGCTACGTAGTAGGCACACTCCGTGTGCCGGCGGCGACGCCGATTCGCTCTCGCTCGCAAGCAGGCAGTGCTAAAACTCAACGTCTTCATCCCCTCCGCATTGACCATTCTTGCTCGCGGCCGAAGCGCTCGAACGGCATGGTGGGAGGCGTTTCAGGTGGCCGACGGCATACGGAGTATGCCTGCTACGTAGTAGGCACACTCCGTGTGCCGGCGGCGATGCCGATTCGCTCTCGCCCGCAAGCAGGCAGTGCTAAAACTCAACGTCTTCAACCCCTCCGCATCGACCATTCTTGCTCGCGGTCGCAACATCCGAACGGCATGGTGGCACGCGTTTGAAGTGGCCGACGGCATACGGAGTATGCCTGCTACGTAGTAGGCACACTCCGTGTGCCGGCGGCGACGCCGATTCGCTCTCGCTCGCAAGCAGGCAGTGCTAGATCCAAAGCTCTTTTCCTTCAACCCCTCCGCATCGACCATTCTTGCTCGCGGTCGAAGCGCTCGAACGGCATGGTGGCACGCGTTTGAAGTGGCCGACGGCATACGGAGTATGCCTGCTATGTTGGCCGAACGAATCATCCCAGACGCAACTGGAAGTCAAACACGATTTGCACGGCTGCATCGGCCACGGCGTCAGCGGGCGGGCCGGCCTTTCGGGCTTCGGCCACCGCGGCGCGCAGTTCGGCCAGATGGAGGCCGAAATATCGCGCGGTGCCGGCTCCGAGTTGCGGATGCGTTTGGGCTAAAAGCTCATCGGCTCGTCCGAGATGGCGTTTCCAGCCTTCGGGGCGGCCTTCGCGGGCCTTTACCCCTGCGGCGGCAAGCTTGATCAGCGCCTTGAAAAAGTCGGCCGTTGTGCCACGGCGGCCGCAGGCATGCCAAAGCGACTCCCAAACTTCGTGCGACTCCCAGTAATAGCCGTGATTGAACAGATCAACGGCGAAGCAATATGCCTGCGAATTGCGCCATTGCACGGATTCGGGGCACTGAGGCTTCGGCGCCGTTTGGCCAAAGCTGTGGCCGCTCGCGTCGGCGATCGGATGCGGGAACCGCCCTGTTACGTACGAGTAGGGCGGGAAGAGAAGCTCGGAAGCGTAGCGGGGAATTGGGGCTCCGCGGGGCGTGGTCGACATATCGTAAGATTCTACGCGACCGCGGCAACGGCGCTTCCGTCAACCTCTCGCACGGCGAAACCCCGCGCGGGCCGCGCGCCGTAGACGAAAGCGCGTCCTGCTACAAAATGCCGCCGTGCGTGCGATAGGGTGTCATGTGCGAAGGCTGATCGAGGAACCAGAAGCGTTCCCAGTCGTCCAGCATCGTGCGCAAGTCTTCCGACGTATTCAGCAGTTCGTCGGTCCGCCGCACCGGGTCGGCCGAGTATGCCGGCAGAATACATCCGCTGTTTGCGGCCAGCGAGAGCCCGAGGGTCGCAGCTAATAGGAGCCTGCGCATCGAAACAACTCCTCCCTGAGACTTCGAACACTCCGCGCAGACCTGCGCGGAGTGGAACGCTTGTTGCAGCATCGTGCTGCGAACGCGACGCAATTTATTGATGAGAACGCTGTTCTGCCTGCCGGACGACCGCGGATCTCGAACTTGAGAATCGCGAGCAGCCGGCGGAGCAAAGTCGCTTACGACGAGAATCCAAACTACGACGCGAATTGATTTGGTCGAACGACCGTCGCGGGAGGGCCGATGATGAGTATGCTGGCCCGACGCGCGAGCACCGACATTACTGTTTTTAGCAATCCGCGCCGAGGGCAATTTTTCGCCGCGAACTACATCGTATGGCCAATAATTTGAGCCTTTTACCGTGGGAGCAATGCTCAACCGACGGGCCGCTCAATCGACTGTTTGCTCAACCAACAGGCCGATGCGTGGATGTGAATGGGGACGGGGTGCTTGCTGGCGCCGGGGCCGGGCGTTGCAGGGTGTCTTGAGTTTGCGGTGCGGCTAGCGGTAAACCGTTTGAGTCGCTGGCGTTTCGAACTGCCGCTTGGCGCTCCAACTCGCGGACGCGCTCTTCCATTTCCTTGCCCGGCTTGAACGTGACCACGAATTTTTCGGGAACGCTCACTTTCGCCCCGGTCCGTGGGTTGCGAGCCTTGCGAGCAGCACGCTGTTTTACCTCGAAGACGCCGAAGTTCCGCAATTCGATCCGACCCTCTTCCACCAGCGTTTCCACGATGGCATCAAATGTCTTCTGGACAATTTCCTTCGTCTTGAGCTGTGTGAGCCCGATCTCTTCCGATATCGTTTTGACGATTTCTTTCTTGGTCACGACTTCAATTCTCCTTCAGGAGAGAGGGTGGCCGGAATCGATCGCGACGAGCCGCGCCTCGATGGCCGAGTCATGCTCCAAGTGTAGGTGGCATAAGTACTAGTGTCAAGGCGAATCGCTGTATGTTCGTTTATGCAGTTCGCCATTACTGACGCCATGGCTGCCGGATGGAAAGCCGGCCGGGACGAAGCGACCCCTGGTTCTAAGTCTGAATTGTCAAAGAACTTGCATTGTGCGGAACGCGCGGAATTTACCGCTCGCCACACTCAACTATTGATGAGGCTTGTCTTTAGGCAACAAATCAAGGCGTTCCTTCACGTCGCCGACAGGCGACTTCAATCCCACTGCCCAGCATTATCGGCCAGAACAATCGGAAAACTTTATCCAGATCGGAAATTCGCAACAATCGGCAGAATCGGTCTATGGCCAACGGTTCGCTGGCTGACAGAGGATACCCGATTCCGCGATCGAGTCGCGGATTCCGTGGGCCGCCAATGGGAGGCGGGAAGAGCCTCAAAGACGAAACACGGCCGCCTGCTCGAGCACCTTTTCCAACGGCACGAGGTTTCCCTTGCCGCTGCCGGGGCACACCTCACAGGTCTCTTTCCATGCCTGCGGAGTGCGGATGTTCGAATCCCAAAACGGCCAAGTGCGACACTGACGCGGGCGGTCTTCATACACCGTGCAACGCCGGGTCTGATTGTCGAAGAACACGCAATCGCCATTGGCAAACTCGACGAGACTTTTGCGCACGCCCACATCCCGAACGTACTTTTCCTCGAATGCATCCATTTCGAGGCCGAACCGGGCCGCAAGGGCCGCGATCTCGCTCTTGTTTACCCACACATATCCCGGCGCGCCGGTGCAGCAATTGCCGCATTGGGTGCATTTGAACCGCAAACCGTCTTTGAACCAGGGACTATCGTTCATGTCGTTTTCGCTTTCGCTAATCTATCGCGTTTCGGGCAAGCGTGGCCACGCCCGCGATTGCCGCATCCACATCGGATTCGCTATTGAAGGCCCCGAGGCTGAACCGCACGGTGCCCCCGGTGGCCAGGGTGCCCAATCGCTCGTGCATCGCCGGGGCGCAATGCAGGCCGCCGCGGACTTGAATCCCGAATGAGCAATCGAGCAACGTAGCCGCTTCTTGTGGATCGTATCCGCGGATATTGATGCTGGCAACGCCCACACGCCGCGATGAGTCTGCTGGGCCATACACGGTAACGCCGATAATTTCCTGCAAGCCGGCCTGCAGTCGATCGGCTAACGCTGCTTCTCGGGCTGCGATCGCCGCAACGCCTTCTTGCTCCAAGAATTCGACGGCGGCGGCGAGCCCCGCAAGGCCCGGCATGTTCAGATTGCCGGCTTCGTATTTGTCGGGAAGCGAATCGGGCTGGCGGTCGTCTTGGCTGCGTGTGCCGGTGCCACCTTGGCGAAAACTTAGCAATTCGCTCTCCCGGCCCGCGCGGATGTAGAGCAGACCGGTGCCGAGCGGGCCGAGTAGGCCCTTGTGCGCCGGGGCCGCGAGAAAATCGGCGTTCAGGCTATTCACGGAAATCGGCAGATGGCCGATGGTTTGAGCGGCATCGATCAAAAACGCTGCCCCGTGCGATCGAACGACCTGCCCGATTTCCTCAGCCGGCTGGATCGCTCCGGTGACATTCGACGCATGCACGATCGCGACCAACCGTGTCGCCGGACGCAACGCTCGCCGAATATCATCGGGATCCACCAAGCCGGCCGAATCGCAGGCGACTCGCGTCACGCCGATTTGCCGCCGCACGGCCAATTCGCCGAGCGGCCGGAGCACCGAGTTATGCTCCGCCGCGGTTGTGACGACATGATCTCCCGGCCGGAGCCAACCGTGCAGGGCCAGATTGAGGCTGTCGGTCCCGCTATTGGCAAACACGATCTGCCGCGAGCTCTCGGACCCAAGCAGCCGGGCCATATGCCGGCGAGCGGCCGCCACGATCCGATCCGCTTCCAAGCTTGCCGCGTAAGCCCCGCGCCCGGCCGCCGCGCCGACCTCGCGCTGAAACCGATCCACAGCCCGGTAAACCGATTCCGGCTTCGGCCAACTCGTGGCGGCATTATCGAAATACAAACGTCGCGGCGGCATGGCCCCGATTATATCTCCGGCATGCGGCCAAGTCGCGACCGGCGTTTACCCGCCGATTTGGTACATCGCCCGCTGCGGTTTGACGAAATCGGCCGTGTCGATGCCGTGGCCGGCTCGCTTGGCGCCGATCGCCGACTCGATCAGTTCGGCAAGCTGTTCGTCGCTGCCGCCGCCGCGCAGCAACGCTCGCGCATCCCATTCGGTTGTCGAGAAGAGGCAATTGCGGATTTGGCCTTCGGCGGTCAGGCGCAGCCGATTGCACTTGCCGCAGAACGAATGCGTCACCGGATTGATGAATCCCACACGGCCGGCGCCGTCTTGATATTGAAAATCGGTGGCGGGCTGGCTTGGATCTTCGGCCAAGATTGGTTCCAACTCGCCGACCTCGCGGGAGAGAATCGCGCGAACGTGGTCGCCCGATAGCACCTGATCTTTTTGCCAAACGCCGTCGGCGTCGAGCGGCATGAACTCGATGAAGCGTAATTCGAGACCGTGCTGCCGGGCGAATCGGGCCAAGGGAATGATCTGCTTCTCGGTCAGGCCGCGAATCGACACGGCATTCAACCGGATGCGGCGGAATCCCGCCTCCTTTGCCGCGGCAACGCCCGCTAGCACGCGATCCAACCCCTTGCGCCGGGCGATCCGGCGGAAGGAATCCTCGTCGAGAGCATCAAGGCTAATGTTCAACCGGTGCAGTCCGGCGGCGCGAAGCTCGGCGGCGAGTTCGGGCAGCAGCAGGCCATTGGTCGTGAGCGCGAGATCGACGATGCCATCCACGGCAGCCAGGCGGCGGACGAGCGAGGCAATGTTGGCTCGCACGAGCGGTTCGCCGCCCGTTAGACGAATCTTATTCACTCCCAGCCCGGCCACGACCCTCACGAATCGCTCGATTTCCTCGTAGCTGAGCAATTCGTCGCGTGGCTTGAACTGCACGACCTCGGTGGGCATGCAATAGAAGCAGCGGAGATTGCAGCGATCGGTAACGCTGATCCGTAGATTTGTGTGAATCCGGCCAAAGCTATCGACGAGAGGCATAGGATTCAGCCGGCGTGCGGGGGCCAGAAGGTTCTTTCGCGGAAATGTTAGTCAGGGTCGTCGGGCGGAGCTGAAGTTCTGTCAGGCTGGAAAGCCTGACCTACGAGGCCTGGATGGACCCACGTGCTCGTTCCATCGGCCCAATTTTCGCGCTTCCAAATCGGCACCACTTGTTTCAACGTGTCGATCAGCCATTCTCCCGCGGCGAAAGCAGCATCGCGGTGTGGCGAACTTACCGCGACCGCCACACTCGCCTCACCGACCTCAAGATGCCCAAGCCGATGAACGATCGAGCAAGCGGTCAATTCCCATCGCCGGCGAGCCTCGGCCTCGAGCTTTGCCAGCAATTTGCTTGCCATATCATTATACGATTCGTAGTCGAGGGACGCAGTCGCACGGCCCGCCGACTGGTTGCGGGTGGTGCCCACGAAGAGCAATAGGGCGCCCGCGGCCGGAGAAGCCACCTCGGTCAAGACTGCAGCCAGATCGATCGCGTCCGTGGTCAATCGGATCATTGGCGGCTAGGGCTGATGGACGGGCCCGACGGCGAAAATAGCAGCCGGTGTTGCTTAGGCCGCAGCGGTGCATTGTGCCAAGCGACAATGCGCGGCCTCCGGATGCTAGCGGCGACGATCGAAGATCCGCTCGCCGCCAGCTTGCGTGGCCGAGGGCCTACGGTCTGATTCGGGCTTGGAATAGTTCGCCTGCGGGTCGCTGGCGGCTTCGTGGAATAAATCCTGAATCAGTTCGTCGCTGTCGACCAAGTCGGGAAACTTTTCCAACAGGGTCAAGACTTCTTGCTTTTTCATGACATCCTCGCCATTTAAAGGCCATTCGGCGGACTGAAGACGGTCGTGGACTGAACTGCCCCGTCGCGGCATCCTCTATCTTTATCCACCACTTACCGGCGGGATGCAAGCCACCTCATCCCCAACTGCGAGGGGGCTTCTGTCCAGGGCGTATTCCGAATTTACCGCAATCAGCATTCCGGCAATCAGCGGGGAAAGGGCCGGAATCGCGGCACTAAGGCACACCCGCAAGTCGCCAACTGTGGCCCCGGGCGGCAGTTCGACAGCAATCTTGTCGTCGCCGTAAAGCTCTTTGGCCAAAGCAAATAGCTTGACTACGAGTTTCATGGGACACCGGTTCGCTGCTTCACGAACGCGAGGGGTAATGGAGCAAAATCGGGCTCCTGCTCGAACGCTTCTTAGGTGACAAACAGATCCTGCCCGCGGTTGGTGATTTTCTCTGCTAGTTCGGGCATCAAGCCGTAGGCCAGCGCCAGCAGTTTCAAAGGATGCAGCGTCGGTTTGTTGGTCCCCTGCTCCATTTGCATCTTGCAAGCACTGCATTCGGTCGCGCCGGCCTGAATCTCGGGACGCCGCATGTGCGAGATCAAATCCCAACCGGCGCGGATGCTGCTGCGATAGTTGGCCTGCTTGAGCCCGTAGGTACCCGCCATGCCCGAGCATCCTTTTTCAACCCGTTGCACACTCAGGGCGGGGATGAGCCGCAGCAAGTGTTCCGCCGGCACGCCGGCCGTCAATGACGACCGCGAGGCAGGTTCGCGGCTCAAGACCGCTTTGCTGTGGCAAGGCGTATGGTAGGCAAGGGATGCGTTGAGCGGCTGGAAGTCGAGCTGCAAGTTGCCGTTCTGATGGAGACGCCACAGATAAGTGCATGCTTCCACCGTTCCGCTGGCCACGAGCCGAGCCTCGTCGTCGTCGATAAGATTCAAATATTCGTGCGTTAGGCAGAGCGCCGTCGACGGCTCCGTAACGATGATTTGATAACCCTGGCGAACTGCCTCGGCCAGCAGCGGAATATTCTTGGCCGCAAACCGGCGGGCACCATCCACGGCACCCATCGAGATCATTCCCATGCCCGAGGGATATTGGTTGGGGGGCACATAGACGGCGACACCGTTGTGCTCCAGCACGGCCACCAAGGCTTCGGCAAGCTTGGGGTCGTGGTAGTTGGCATAGGTGTCGACGAAATAGAGCACTTTCCGGCCGCTGCGGCGAGTTGGCTTGGTCAAGCGGCGTCGAGCCGCGAAACGCAAGAAACTCGACGGCGCGAAGCGGGGCAGTTTTCGCCCCTGTGCAATCCCCAACAGCTTTTCGAGCACCCAGCGGGCCTGCCGATTTCCTACCGCCCAATTGGCGAATGGGCTGAATCGGCTTCCCCAAGCGCTGAGCAAGTCGAATCGGGCCAAGAGCCAATCGCTGGGGCGAAGACCATTGGTCGCCACATAGGCGGCCTTGGCTTCGATCATCAACTTCGGAATATCTACCCCCGCCGGACATTCGAGCCGGCACTGATGGCAATTCACGCAAAGATCGGCAATGCTTTTCATCTCATCGGTCGCCAGAACCGATGGATCGAACTTTCCAGCCACGACGCCACGGATCAGATTCGCTTTCGCCCGCGGCGAAGCTTCTTCGGCGGGGTTGGCGCGAAAAATCGGGCACATCCGCAAATCGCTCGATTGGGCTCGGCACGTGCCGCAGCCGTTGCAACCGCGTGCCGTGGCGGCCATCATGGCGGCGCCCCAATTCAAATGCATTTCCAACGGGGCGGCGACGGGAAATGCTGCCGCCGCTGAACCGTTGGTCGCAGCCGCGGACCCATTTCTCGCGCGGGGCTCCAATGCGGCCGCGGGAACTCGGCCCCCCGGCAATGCCGCCCCATCGGCGCCGCCGATCGAGCTGGCCTCCGCCAGCGCTGTTTGCGGACGCAGATCGCGCGTCAGCGAGCGGCCTTCGTCGCCCACGATTTTGCCGGGATTGAGAATCCCGAGCGGATCAAAAATCTGCTTCACTTCGCGGAACACATCATACAACTCGCCGAACTGCTGCCGCACGAACGGCGTTCGGCTCAGGCCATCGCCATGCTCGCCGCTAATCGTCCCACCGACATCGAGCACTTCGCGATACAGATCGGCGGCCAGGTCTTCCATCTTGCGGACGTCTTCGGCATTCGTCAGATCGAGAAACGGTCGAACGTGCAGTTGTCCGTGACCGACGTGGCCAAACAGCGACGCGGTCACCTGGTGGCGCTTCAGCGTGTTTTGCATTCGCACCAGAAAATCCAGCAGCGCCGCTGGCGGCACCGCCAGGTCTTCCACGAACGGCAACGGACGAGTCGAGCCCTTCAAGCGGTGCAACGTCGGCACGACGCGCCGCGCCAACTGGCAATAGAGATCGATTTCTTCGCGATCGAACGCTTGCCGAGCGTCGAATGCAAGATGCTTCTTTCGCCGCACGCGGTCGACGGTTTGCGTCAGCCGCTGGCGCACCGTGGCCGCGTCGTTTCCCGATTGCTCGACCACCAATAGCGCTTCCGTCTCGGCGGGAATCAGCAACGCGTATTCGGGATAGTTTTCGCGTGCCAGGCTCAAATGCCGCCGGTCCAACAGATCGCAGGCACACGGCTCGAACTGGAGAATCTCTTGCACGGCCTGCGCGGCCCGCTCCAGCGATTCGAAAAACAGCACGCCGACGCCCCGATACCGCGGCGCCGCCACGGTCGAAAGCGTCGCTTCGGTGATCAAGGCCAGCGTGCCTTCGCTACCGGTCAAAAGCCGCTCGAGATGCAAGCCGTCGGAATCGAGCACGTCGCTCAATTGATAGCCGGAGCGGTCAAGCAGCGTCTTCGGCCGGCGGTCGGCGATCAGTTGGGCATTCTGCTCCAACAGCGTATGCAGACGAAGAACCAATTCCTGCCGCCGCGATGGGGCCAACCCGTCGGCCGTCGTCGGAATCGGCTCGCGGCCGACCTCCCAAACCGTCCCGTCGGCGAGCACGACTTGCAAGCTTTGCACGTGCCGCCGCGCCGAGCCGTATTGCAACCAATGGCTTCCCGAGGCGTCGATGGCCACGACGCTGCCCATCGTGGTCACGAGGCTCATCGCCGGATCGGGCCCGAACAGCCGCCCCGAGAGCGCCAAATGCTCATTCAGAACCGCGTGAACCATTCCCGGCTGGACGCGCACCCGATCGTCGTCGATGCGAATGATCCGCCGCATATAACGGCTGAAATCGATTACCAGCCCGCGGCCGAGCGATTCGCCGGCCAGGCCGGTTCCCGCGCCGCGGGGTTGGATCGGAATCCGCTTCTCGGCAGCATATTGCATGCATGCCACGACGTCGGCAGTGTTGCGCGGCCGCACCACGCCGAGCGGGCGGATCTCGTAGATGCTCGCATCCGTGGCGTACAGCTGCAGAAAGACATCGTCGCAGCGCACATCGCCGCGAATCAGTCCGCGCAGGTCGTCTTGTATGCGTTGCCGCTCCGGGTCCATCGTCCGCCGCGTGATGAGAGCATGCTAGTTCAGCGAGGCACCGCCGATTGCCGGCGCTCATGTTGCTCGAGCCGAGCCTTTTGCTGCCGATGCCGCTCGTGGGTTTCGAGATTGAACGGCCCGTGAGCATCGAGCCCCGCCGAGCCGCGATATTGAGCCCCGCAGCGATAACACATCAGCGCGTTGGGCACGAGCAAATACAACGCAAGATCGGCCAGCGCCGTGGCGAAAAGAACGGCAAAAGTCAGGTAAGTTTCATGAAAACCCCACGTGACGCAGCTTGCCGCCAGACCCAACACGACCAATCCGACCCCCACCTGCTGCGGAAAATCCTTGCGCACGAACAGGTCGACACTCGGGCAAACCAAACACCGCGCCAGCCGGCCATCTTCAATCGCGTCGGCCGAAATCGGAATCGTCTGCCCGCAACCGGGACACGAGAATTGGATCGCACCATCGGCCAGTTCGACCCGGCCGGGCTGACGACAGTGTGGACAGACAAACGTGGCGTTCATGAGAAGGGGCGAGGGGCGAGGGGCGACGGGCGACGGTCAACGGCGATGGGATGGGGCCGTTGGCGTTCCACGGGACCAGCAGCACCTAACTAAATCATAACGGAAACAGCGTATGGGCGGATAGGAGTTGCGAGGTCAGCTCGCCGATAAACACCCCGATCACGGCGACATAGAGAATGCCCGTGGCGCTTTGCGTGTTGGGAATTTTCAGCGTTTGCCAAGCCATCCCGGCCATCGCGCCGACGCCGATCAAGCCCGCCAACCAGCGCAAGACGACGAACGCGATCGGCGGAGGCCCACCCAGTTGGAATTGAAGCATCGCGCCGGCCCCGCAAACGACCGCCCGGGCAATCGTCGCCACCGCAACCAGCACCAGCAACCGCCGCAACGGGCCGAGTTCCATCGTCGGAGTGTTCAAATACCAGTGGCCCAAAAACATTGCCCCCAGCACCGATCCCAGCAGCAAGCCGGCAGTCGGCGGATCGGCAAACCGTAGCAGTGAGACGAGTGGTTCGGAGGACGAGACCGGCCGTGGCTCGTGGCTCGTGGCTCGTGGCTCGTGAAGTTGGCCTGCGACTTGCCAATCGCCGACCAATGCGACGGTCGCGACGACCGCGAGAAGCGCCACGCCGAGCCGGCGTTTTTCATATAGCCACGCGACCGCCCCTGCGTAGCTCAAACCCGCAGCAATCAGCGGCAATAGCGTCCGCTCCCCTTCCGGCAGGCTCAACGCCGCCAGTGCCGCCAAGACGCACATGCCGAGAATCACATACAAGTGATTACGGTAGAATCCGCTGGTCACCTTGCGCGGCGGCGTGATCGCCATCGCCACGGCAAGCCCGAACGAAGCGCGAAGCAGAAATTGGATCAGGATCGACACGGAGGGGAAAACTCAATCAGCGATCGCCGGTTCTTGCGAAACGTTGGTTAGCACGTGAACGCTCCGCGCGGTTCCGGAGAAGCGGCGCAAGTGGCTTGGGCGGCCCGCGTTCGTTGGCCACTCGCTTCGTTCGCCAACCAGCGGCAGCTACTCGACGATCTCGCATACTGCCGACTGACCGAAGCACTCGTCCACTTCGATCCGCAGCCGCCCGGGACGGACGCCTTTAGCGGCAGCCATGTCGGCCAGCAGCCGCTCTGCGATATAGCGGGCGAGCAGCTCGGCTGTCGTGTTGGCTACGGGCAACAGCTTACAATCGCCCCGGGGGAAAAGCCAGCGGCGCTCGGCAAACGTCGCCTCGACGCATGTCTCGTCGGCTCGAACGCGAATCGTCGGATGCTCGGTCGCCAGCAACACGTAATGATCCAGTTCGTCCACGATTGCGCGCAGCGCGTCGCGCAGCGCGATAAAATCGACGACATAGTGGTTCTCGTCGAGCGCGCCAAACCATTCCGCGCCGACGCGATAATTGTGCCCGTGCAGCCGCTCGCAGATATTTCCCGCAAACGTGATGAAGTGCGCAGCGCTAAAGACCAGATAATCTTTGGCGATCCGAACGTGGTACGAGGCCGGCATGGAAGAAGATGCGGGGCGGCACTTTGCGATTGCTTTTGACGACGGTTGGGCGGTTCCGGACGTCCTGCCGCTCAAGCCGATCCTTGATCTCAACTCGATTCAATATACAGTCCGCGGCGGTTGCGTTCCGCACGCCGGGCCTGATCGATCAGGTCGGACACTTCCTGCACGTGCTCGATTCCCTGCAGCCAGAATTTCGGCACGCTTTTGTCGGTCGAGGTCAGCGTGATCGAGCCGACGTCGAACATGCGCTCGACCAGATTCTGCTCGAATTGCAGGTCGTCGATGTCGATCACTTCGATCCGCTCGGTGACGCGATGCAAAATCCCACGCTCCAGAAAAAAGCGTTGGTTCGTCAGCCGGTAGCGAATGCCCAGCCGGCGGCACAGCATTGAAAGTCCGACCACGATCCATAGCAGCACCAGCACTGCCAGGATCACGAACGGGGCGTATCCGGTGTGAAATGGAACGAGCGCCGCCAGCCCCGCCAGGCTGAGCAGGATGGCCGACAGCAGCGTGCCGGTCATGGCTTTGTAGCTATAAGTGCCACGCCACAGTTCTTGCTCGGCCACATCGCCGGCCGCCCGGATCTGGGCACTGCGATTCTGCAACTGTTCGGCCGTGTTGAGCGGGGGCGCGGGTGATTTGCCCAAGGGATGGCCCGTGTGCTGCACCGGCGCGTCGGCCATGCGCCGGCCGCAACCCGGGCAGAATGCCGCCGAATCCGGAATCTCGCTGCCGCAGTGTGGGCATTGCATAAGGCCAAATCCTACGGTCTTGCGTTCCGGCTGGGTGCCCAGCTTTGCGGAGTGAGCGCCAAAAGCGGCTTGCTTATTTCGCCGCGAACGCGGCCGGTCGCACCGCTTCCGCGCTTCCCGGCAATGCGGCCGCCGGCAGCGACGCCGCCGGCAATGGAATGCAGCTCCGCTGCCAATCCACGGCCAGCATCAATACATTGATCCCCGATCCGATTCCGAGCAAGGCCACATGGTCGTCTTTCACCAAATGCCCCTGCTCGATGCCGAGCGCCATGGCCATCGGCAACGCCACCGAACCCGTGTTGCCGAGCATTTCCACGGTCGGGAAATCGATCGCAAGATCCAAGCCGAGCGCTTCGAACATCAGTTTGCGGTGGGTCGAACCCACTTGGTGGCAAAATGTCTTGTCGATATCGGCGGCCGACCAATTCAATTCCTGCTGAAAATCGCCGAAGGTCTCCTGCCCCATGCGGATGCCCTCGAGCATCAATCGTTCGGAATCCGTGTCCATCAGGGGGCGCATGTCGCCAGCGACCGATTCATCGCGGCCGCTATGGCATAGGCCGTGAAAACGCGTATCAGTCCGTGCGGTGGCGGCGAGCAGCCGATTTTGTGTGCGGCTCGAATCGCGGTGCGTCAAAAGCACCGCCGCGCTTCCAGAGCCGATCGTCAGCGACGCGATTGCTCGCTTCAATTCATTGCGGCCGAGGCTCGTGTCGGCATTGAGCCGAGCGATCGTGGTTTCGACGAGTTGCCGTCCACCCTCGGTTCCAACTACCAGTCCCGCACGGATCTGGCCGAGCTCGATCATGTTGGCCACCTGCACGACGCCGTCGAGAATGCCAAGGCAGGCATTCGAAACGTCGTAGATCAGGCATTCGCGCGGCAGGTCGAGGCGATGATGAACGGTGCAGGCGGTAGCAGGTTCGAGAAAATCGCGGCACACTGAGGCATGAATCAGGCAGCCGATTTCGCGCGGATCGATCGACGCGGCCTGCATGGCCCGCGCCGCGCTTTCGACGCTCTTTTGGCTCGGCAATACGCCGCGGGGCCAAAATCGCCGTTGGCGAATGCCGGTGATCATTTCCAGCCGCCCAGGCGTCAGGCGAAGCCGATCGTACAGCGGCTTCAGCCAGGATTCGATTTCTTCCGAACTGACAACCTCCTCGGCCAGCGTATAACCGAAGCTTTCCACGCAGACGTTTTGATACTTCATGTCGGGCCAACGCAGACTGGCGAAGCGGAAACCGAACCGGCCGCGCGCCAACGGGCAACGCGACAAACCAAGTGCCAGCATACACTTCCGCCGCCAAGGCGTAAAGACGCGACAGAGGACGGCGAGGCTCATGCGCGGGCAACGAAGCGCGTTCACACAACGGCACGACCCGTGATTCTTCGTCTTCATCGCCCCGATTTCGCCGCGGCGGCAAAAGTGCTTGCACACCATGTTGTGCAAGCACTTTTGCGAACCGCAAGATGATGGCCCTCTATTTACAGGGAAATTCGACGCTGTAAATTCGCCTTCGTTGCTCGCGGGCCCTTCTTGCGGCCCCAAACAAGGACGTTTTTCAACAAGGATGTTATTCGCGGCGCGGCCAAGGAATGGGCGAATAGGGACAGTCGCTCGGCCCAGCGGTTTTCACGGACGAAAAAGTGTTCACGGACGATTGCGTTCAGGATGAAGTGTTCAGGACGGACACGAACTGAATTTGGCATCGGGAGAGCCATCGCCGGTTAACGCCCGGCAAAAAAACAGAACCAATTCGGCAAGGTCGCCGGTCGGTTCGAATCTCAGTCGGCGCATTCGCTGCCGCTGAGCAAGTGGAAATGTTCCTCACGTGGATCGACGATTGATTCTCGGCTTTGATCCTTCGGCGGACCATCCAATGAAACAGAGCAGATGCGCTGTTCGCATCGATCGTGCCCATGGCGGGCCGATCCGCTCGGCTGGCCGGCTCGAAGGATCGCAAACGGGCACAGGACGTTGCCCAGAAGGAATTGCGATGCGCACGAAACCCATGATCGGTTTGAATGCGGACTACCGCGCTGCGAAGAAAGATGCTCCTGCGTTCACCTTCCTTGCATCCGGATACTACGACGCAATTACGGCAGTCGGCGGAATCCCGGTGATCATTCCACCGCTGACCGAAGAAGCCGATTTGAAGCGAATTCTGGACCTCCTCGACGGCATGGTGATGGTCGGCGGAGCCGATCTCGATCCGCGCCGCGACGGATTCATGCTGCACCCCACGGTGCGGCCAATGGAAACCCGCCGCGAAGATTTCGATCGCATGCTGATCCGGCTGGTGGCCGACCGGCGCTTGCCGATGTTCGGAATCGGGGCCGGCATGCAGTTGCTCAATCTGTCGCAAGGGGGCAATCTATTCCTGCACATTTCCGAAGACATGCCCAAGGCCGTGCCCCATAAAGATCCGCTCGATCCGGCACATCGTCACGGGCTGGAAGTCGTGCCGGGCTCGCTCATGGAGCGCGTCTATGGCGACGGCGAAATCCGCGTCAATAGCCTGCACCACATGGCGGTCGACGAAGTCGCGCCAGGATTCCGCGTCACGGCCCGTTGCCCCGATGGCGTGATCGAAGCCATCGAGAGCACCCGCGACGACTGGTTCGCGATGGGCACGCAATTCCACCCCGAAAGCGAATCGGCGTCGGCGCTGGACGTGCGCATCTTCGAAGAATTTCTGATCGGGATCACCGGCGAAGTGATGATCCTGCCGATGGCCGCCTGAGCGGTTTCCGAAAGCAAATCCAAACGCACGGGGACGCGAGCCAAGCCACAATCGCTTGGCTCGCGTCCGCTGTTTTAGGGGTCGCTGCCGCTTCGTCGGGTGCGACTGCCGGCTTGTCCAGCAGTGGCAGCCGATAGTCGCAGATGGCTACCCGTCGCGGGGAGTGCCACGGGCATTTTCGCCGCCGAAAAATTTCGTCAGATCGATCCCGCCTTTTTGCTCTTCTTCCAAGAGCTTGATGCGGGTCTCGAGCCGTTCTATCCGCCGCATCAGCGCCGGGATGATTTCCGATGTCCGCTCGATCGGCTCCAGCCGGGGCACGGCCGGGTAGCCCAATTGTCGATGCAGCGCGGCGAACAGCAGCAGCGGATCCTTGCGGCGATTGGCCCAAGCGATGCGCCCTTCGCGCTCGCCGAAGAGCGCCGACTTGCCGGCATTTTCCAGCGGCAGGCCTTGCCGTTCGCGGTCTTGGATATAGCGCCGGCTGCGCACGTAAATCAGATCGGCGAAATCGACGATGCCCACCTGTCGCCGCACGGTGCCGATCCATTCGCGCCACGCATCGTCGAACAGCGGATCGCCGGCGACCGCCGCCAGGCCGTGATCGTAGCCGAGCCGATTGCGGCACAAACACTCGAATTCGTAGATAAAAATTCCTTGCGGCGTCGCTCCGGCCGCCCGATATTGAGCCTCGCGCTCCAGGATCGTCAGGGCCACCGACAGGTCGAATTTCCCGCGGTCGGCCTCGGCCTCGGCCACGACGTAGGTCTGAAACGGCGTAAAATAGTGCGACAGCTTTGCCATCGCCGTGGAAAACATGCCCCGCAGCCGAAGCTCCGCCGCCAGATAATCGAGCGCCAGCGGCAAACGCGTCGTGCTGAGAATTTCTTCCTTCACCGAGACGAGAAGTTCTTGCACCGACATATTCTGCCGCATCCGCTCCCCCAGCGCCCGAAACAAATGCGCCTGCTCGACATATTCTTCGCGATCGAGAACCGCAGTTGGATTCAGACCAGCCATTCGGGAAAGCATTGGGTGAGCGGAGAGTACCAGGAGATCACGCCGAAGATTCTACCGTCTTTGGTATTACTTATTCTGCTTCGTATTCGCGTCTTTCGCGTAATTCCTAGTTTCCCTGCTTCGGTTCCGTGTCTATCCGCTTAATCCGTGGTTCACTTCTCTTCGTGGCGTGGCGATCAACGTTCGATGCCGTATTCCTCGATCTTGCGGTAGAGCGTGGCCCGGCCGATTGCCAACAGCTTGGCGGCTTCCGGAACGTTGCCGGCCGTGCGGCGCAAGGCTTCGGCCACCAGCTTGCGCTCCCAATGGTCGAGCCGCAGCGAATCGAGTTCGCCGCCGGCGCCGCTGCCGCGCAAGCCCAGGTCGTCGGGCTCGATCTCGCTGCCGCTGGCCAACACCACGGCGCTATCGATCACGTTCCGCAACTGCCGGATATTGCCCGGCCAGGAATAGCTCAACAGCTTTTGCCGTGCTTCATTGGAAAGCGACAATCCCGGCCGGCCGTGTTGACGGCGGAAGTGGTCAAAAAAATAGTTCAGCAGTAGTTCGATGTCACTGCCGCGATAGCGTAGCGGCGGAACATTCAGGTCGAACACGGTCAGGCGGTAGTACAAATCTTCGCGGAATTTCCGCTGTTGCACATGCGATTGCAAATCCTGGTTTGTCGCGGCGATGACGCGCACATCGACCGTGATTTGCTGCGTTGCGCCGACGGGCAAGAACGGGTGCCCTTCGAGAATTCGCAGCAGCTTGGCCTGGCCTTCCCAAGTGAGTTCGCCGATCTCGTCGAGAAACAGCGTGCCGCAGTCGGCCTGCTGGAAGTAGCCCGTATGATCCCGATCCGCGCTGGTGAACGAGCCGGCCTTATGGCCGAACAACTGGCTTTCCATCAGCTCGCTGGGAATCGCGGCGCAGTTGACCGATAGCATCGGCCGGTCGGCCCGCGGGCTGGCGCGATGGATTGCCCGGGCGACCAACTCCTTTCCCGAGCCGCTTTCGCCGCGAATCAGCACACAGCCGGTGCTGCGAGCGACGCGGTCGATCTTTCCCTTGAGATCGGTCATCGCGGGGCAATCGCCGATCAATTCGCTATGGCCCGACGACTGGGCCATCAGGCGGCGATAGTCGGTTTCCAAGCTGGCTCGCTGCCTCGCCCGCACGAGAGCAACGACCATGATATTGGCCAGGGAAATGCTGAAATCGAAATCGCTCTGGCGAAATCGGCCGCGCTGGAGATAGGCGTGCAATGCGCCGACGGTCACCCCCTGCCGCACGAGCGGCACACACAGTGCATCGGCAAAGTGCGACAGGCTGGCGGTTGTTTTGTCGGCCTTTTGCCGGGCGATCCACACCGCGTTGCCCTGTTTGCACACCAACTCGGTGAGCGATTGGCTCAAGCGGATCGGCTCTGCGGCCGTCTCGGGAATCACCATCTTCGGCTTCAGCCGACCCGCCTCGTCGACCCACAGGAAGCCGACCACCGCGGCATGCGTTTGCTCGCGCAACAAATCGAGCGATACCTGCGTGACTTCGTCGGGATGGTCGAGCGCCAACAGCCGAAGGCTCAACTGATAGAGTACCAAAAGTTGCCGGGCTTGATCGGTATCGCGGAGCGCGCTGAGCGCGATTACGCCCGTGTCGCCGGTCGAACTGCCGCCGAACATCGGGAGGTTCTTGACGATCGTTTGCGTGAAGTCGGCATCGGGATCGGTGCTGACCGTCGGCGGCTGATCCGAAACCTGAAACGCGAACTCGGTCGAACCAATGCGCACCGTGTGGCCGTCGGCGAGCACGGCGTCGTCGGCGCGCTGATCGTTGACGAAGGTGCCATTGCGGCTGTCGGCATCGACCACCATCCAATGCTGATCGACGAATTTCAAAACGGCGTGAACCCGCGAACAGAGCGGATCCGTAAGCACGACCGCGCAATCGGGATCGCGACCGATCCGGCATTCGACGGCCGGGTCGAGTAGAAACGTGGTGCCGGCCCGGGCCCCGGCCGTCATCGTCAGATACGAGTATTTGGAAGCCGTTACGACAGTCACCAAAAACTCCTGAATCGTGCTTCGATGCCGGAGAAGCAACGCGAGCGTGCCGTTGTCTAAAATTCGCCGATCAACACACTAGCCCGAAGCGTCGGCGAGGACCAAACACACTAGCCCGAAGCGTCAGCGAGGACCAAACACACTAGCCCGAAGCGTCAGCGAGGAAATTATTGACCGACGCGCCCTCCTCCGCCTCGTTCACGGACAAGTCGGCGTTTTAGCCGCAGCAAGTTTGCCGCACGCCGCATTTTCCGGTACGCTTGCCTAGCAGTAACTACTATAACAAGCGCCGACGGCGTTGGGAGCGAGGACAGGATATCAGAACGTCACGGGCGAGAGCCCAGAGCGGAATGAGATGGACGCGACTTCCAAAGGGACGAAGGCGAATGGCGTCGCGGCGGAATCGAACGTTCGCCATTCTGCGGCCCCCGACCGCTGTCCGCTGGCCCCTGCCTCCGAGGCTGTCCTTCTGATCGGCCATGGCACTCGCGATCCGATGGGAGTGGCCGAATTCTTGCGGTTGGCCGAACTCGTGCGGCCGCTCCTATTGCCGCGACCGATGGCAGCGTGTTTTCTTGAATTGGCCGAGCCGACGGTTGGGGATGGCCTCGAGCGGCTCCGCGACCGTGGTGCGAGGCGAATCACCACGGTGCCGGTTCTGCTAACGGCCGCAGGACACGCGAAGCGAGATATTCCAGCCGCCGTCGCCGCGGCCCTAAACCGCACGGAACACGATGAAGTGTCCATCGGCAACCCCCGCCCGATGATTGGGCAGACGCCGGCTCTCGATTGTCATCCCCGGATGGTCGATCTTGCCACCCGGCGATACGACGAGGCCCTGGCCGGCCGCGCCGCATTGCCCCCGGAGCGAACGCTATTGCTGCTGGTCGGCCGGGGAAGCTCCGATGCCGCGGCGGCTGAGACCGTGCGTCGGTTTGCCGCCCTGCGCGGCGAGCGATCGAGGGTCGGCCGGGTCGAAACCTGTTTTGCGGCTGTCGCCAAGCCATCGCTCGAAGAAATGCTGCCGCTCGTCGCGGCCGCCGGTTACGAGCGGATCGTCGTGCAGCCGCATCTGCTGTTTCGCGGCCGACTTTTTCAAGAAGTACGGGAGGCTGTGGCACGGTTTGAACGGCAAGCCTCACGGGAAGGATCGCAGTTTGTGACACGCGAAACCGCAAGCGGCGAACGGCATCGAACTGAACGGACTACAGAATGGATCACGGAATGGATCATCGCCGAGCCGTTAGGGCCGGAGCCGGAGTTGGCCGCGGCGATTGTCGACTTGGTTCGCGAAACGGAGCGGCGATAAGAGGCAAAACGGGCCAGAACGATTCTTGATGTTTGGTTTGTCGGTGTTAGAAATAGTTCTGACGTGACGTCCCCTTTAATTCAGCCCCGTTGCTCTTGGCGTCGACAGCCACTTGTCTCAAGCTGATGCAGTTGGCGGTGGCCCATGCGCTGACCATGTGAATGGCCGCCTTGCTGGTATTGGCGTGATAACTGCGGCGCAATGTTTTGCCGTCGATGGCGACGACTTGTTCGGCGGTGATCGGCCGCACCAAAGTCCGTCTTGGGGCATGGCGCAATCGCCCTGCGCAACAAGCGAGTTGTCCGCGCTGCATCGCTATTGCGCTTAGGCAGTGCCCATCGTGGCGCAAACTTGGCGCGCCAGATCCGCGCCCGTGCCCGGCGGCGGCTCTTCGATCAGCGCAAGATTTTTCCGGCGCGACTCTTGACCACCCCCTGGAGGTGGTAATATCCTTGAGCTTGGATTTGTGTTCAAGTTTTTTCCGTCGTGCGGTTGCCGTTGGATCGAGAAGGCTGCTATGGTCCTTTCCGAAGACTCCTGGGAAACCTTGCTGCAATTCATTGACGACGGCCAAGTAATCCCGATTGTCGGGCCAGAATTGCTCTACGTGAAGCAAGGCGACGACGTACTTCTGCTTGAACAGCTTTGGGCCAAGCGTCTGGCCGAATCCCTCGAGGTCACCATCGAAACCATGCCCAGACGAGGGGCCTTGAATCATGTGGCCTGCCTGTATCTGGAAAGCCCGAAGCCGCGCCGACAGAAGATCTACTCGCAACTCGGCCTGCTCGCCAGCCGCACAAATCCGGAAGTTCCCGAGGGCTTGCGCAAGCTCGCGCAGATCCGGCATTTCAATCTGTTCGTCAGTATGACAACAGACTTGTTGCTGGAAAAGGCCCTGTTTGAGGCGCGCAAAACCACGCCCGATGTCATCGTTTATAATCTCGGTGCCAGAGAAGTCGACGATCTTCCACGGCAGCGCGGTTGTCGGCCAATCGTTTTTCATCTCATGGGCAGGATGTCGCTTGCGCCGGACTATGTGGTAACGGAAGAGGATTTGCTGGAATTTCTGCACGCCATGCAGTCTGGCCGACGCCCGAAGCTGCTTTTCGACGAGCTCCGTAATCATCACTTGCTGTTCATCGGTTGCGATCTTACGAACTGGCTGGCGCGATTTTTCATGCGGATGGCCAAGGGCGCGCCTCTATCTGCGCCGAGCAACTGGCAAGAGATCATCGTCGATCCCCATATTGCCCACGACGGCGAGCTCACCGCATTCTTGGCGCATTTTGCTCCCTCAGTCGAAGTTATTCCGGCCGGCGGCGCGATCGAATTTGTGGATGAATTGCTCAAGCGATACCTGAAGCGACATCTTGGCGATGACCACGCTCGGAACGACGTTCAACAAGCTTCGCCGCGGCCGAAGGTGTTCCTAAGCTACGCGCACGAGGATCACTTGACGGCCGGAAAGTTAGTGCCGGTCCTCGAATCACTCGGAGTGGATGTGTGGTGGGATCGCGGCGCACCGGGCAAAGGCCTTGACCCGGGCGATGATTGGAATGCCATGATTCAAAAGCAGATCCGAGACTCCAAACTGTTTCTGCCCATGGTCTCGCGGAATACCGAGGAGCGTATGGTCGGCTATTTTCGCAGGGAATGGAACTGGGCCGTCGAACATGCCAACTCCATTTTTACGGGCCTGCCGTTCATTACTCCGATCGTGATCGACGATCTCGATATCCGGAACGCCAAGGTGCCAAGCGCCTTCGTCGAGAAACAGGCCTGCCTGCTGCCGGGCGGCGATCCGGACCATCGATTTGTGGAGAGCCTCCGAAGGCTTCTGGCCTGTCATCAAAAGCTGGAAATGTCAGCGTTATGAGGGAAACTTCCGGTCAAGCCGGCTTGGATGTCAACGCGGAACATCCCTGGCCCGGCCTGCTGCCATTCGCCGAGGAACAGAGCGCCTATTTTTTTGGTCGGGAGGAGCAGGTCGATGATCTCTTTCGCTTGATCAACCGTGAGACGTTGACGGTGCTCTACGGGCGATCGGGGCTTGGTAAAACCTCGCTGATCCAAGCCGGACTATTTCCCAAACTTCGACGCAGCGGTTTTCTGCCGATTTATCTGCGCTTGGAATTCCTGCCCGAGCCGCCTCCACTCCGTCAACGCGTTTGGAATGCCCTGCAGCGCGCGTTGGACGCACAGCAGGTGCAAGTGCTGGCAGTGCGGTCCGACGACGAGAGTGGCAACCCCCTTGGGGAAGATCGAGCGTCCGACGAGGCCCCGATCGCGCCGCCTGCGGGCGAGCACGAGACCTTGTGGGAATACTTTCATCGCGCTCAACTCGACTTCCAGACGCGCGACGGAGGTCGTGTCACGCCGGTGCTCGTGTTCGATCAGTTCGAGGAGGCGTTCACGCTCGGCCGGATCGATCAGCGGTCGTGGCGGTTGGTGCAAGAGTTTCTCGTCGAATTGGCCGACCTCGTCGAAAACCGGCCGCCCCTGGCGCTCAAAGAGAAGCTGAGCCATCCCACCGACGAATCGGAACGATTGGCCGAGCAATTGGCGTTTGGAGATCCATGCTACAAGATTCTGATTAGCCTGCGCGAGGATTTCCTGGCCGAGTTTGAACGCCTCAGGCCGATGATGTACAGCGTCATGCAAAATCTGTTTTGCATCAAGCACCTGACGGTTTCTAAAGCGCTCGAGGCGGTCGAGCGTCCGGCGCCCGACCTGCTCGAGGCTGGAGTGGCGGGAGCGATTGTCGATTTCGTCGCCGCCTCGGGAACTGAACGCGATGACCGGTGTTCGACAAGCACGGCGGCATCGCCGACAGAGGTGGAGCCGGCCCTATTAAGCCTCGTTTGCAGCGAACTGAACAACCGCCGCCTGAAAAGTGGTCTGCCAAAGATTACCCTCGACCTGGTCGCAAAAAAGCAGCACGACGTTTTGACCGATTTCTACGAGCGTTGCATGCGCGATATCGACGCCCCGACGCGCCTGTTCGTCGAAGATCGGCTGCTGACAAATGGGGGCCATCGGTTTCCGGTGGATATGGAGACGGCGCTTCAAGTCGATCATGCCGATGGACAAAGCCTCGATCGGCTGATCAAGCGGCGGCTATTGCGATTGGCCGAACAAGAGCGATTGCAGGTTATTTGGCTCACGCACGACGTGTTGGTGGCGCCGGTCCGCGCGAGTCGCGACAATCGGCGACGGCAAGCGGAGATCGCCCGGGTAAAGGCGGCCGAAACGCAACGACAGCAAGAAGAGTTGGCTCGCGCCAAGGCTGCGGAGGCGAGCGCCCGGCAGCACTTGGCCGAGATCAAGCGGCGCGGCTTGATTGCGGCGGTTTCGGGGGCTGCCATCGTCGTTATTCTCGCATTCGTGGCCCTGTACTGGCATGCACTGACGGTTCGGGCAACCGAAAGCCAACGGCATGAGGAAATGATCAAATACTTTTCCGACGTATCGCGCGCGAAAAGTGAGATCGATGACGACAATGTTTCCCGTGCGGTCGAGCTGTTGACACCCTACGATCGGCCTGACGCGGTGGCCAAAACGGAGCATTGGGAGGATCTCGAATGGGGTTATCTCTGTTGGCTCTGCCAGGGCGAAAGCGACGCCACCTATCATTTCCCGATGATCGCTTCGAACCCTTCCCCCCCGGCCGTTCATAGCGTGGCCTATTCGCCCGACGGGCGTCTGCTGGCCGTGGCCGGCACCCTCTTGCGAACGGCTCGCGATGGTAAGGCCAGCGCCCTCCCGCTGGTGAGGATACTGGATGTGGATTCCCATTCCGAAGTCGGTGCCGTTTCGATACCGGGATCGTTGGGCGTGCTTGCAATCGCATTCTCACCCGACGGCCAGTTTTTGGCTTGTGCCACAGGAAATCACGAAAATTTGCCGGAGGAACGAGGCAAAGTATGCCTCTGGAGCGTCGGCGACAAGAAGATCGTGGCCTGGGGCGAGGGCCCGTCGCGGGCCATGAATTGCGTGGCCTTTTCGCCCGACGGCGCTCAACTGGCCGCGGGAAGTGAGGACGATTCGGTTCGGATTTGGAGGCTGGACAAGAAAACCGGAAGGCTCGATGAACCACAAAGTCTCCAAGTTTCTGGAACCAGCCAGACGACCCGTCTTGGCGTCAATGCGATCGCGTGGTCTGGCGACTCCCGCCGCTTGGCCGTTGGGTTCGGGCGCGGTTCTCTGGAAGTATTTTCGATCGATTCGTCTGGTCCGCCCGGACCACCCCTTGAACTGCGCGGCGCCGATTCCGCGCTTGGTGTCAATGGCGTTCTGTCACTTGCCTTCGCGCCGGCGGCCTCCGGAAAATCACAGCCGCTGCTCGTCGGCGCTCGCGATGGGACTATTCTGACGTTGGATGCATCGACGGGCACCGAACTCAATCGCCGGGAAAGCAAGCAAGGCGTGGTCTACGCAATCGCTTTCCCGCCCGGGACGGCAAGCGACGGTCATTGGTTCGCGAGCGCCGGCAGCAGCGGCACCATCAAGCTATGGAGCTTCGACGAGCTGAGTGCACCAGTCGTCGGCTTTGCGCCACGCCCCGCGGGCGCAAGCTATCGCGGACATCAAGACTTGGTTTTTTCGCTGGCCATCACTCCAATCGCCGGATCGAACAACCGCTGGCAGCTTGCCAGCGGAAGCGCCGACGGAACCGTAAAACTTTGGACTGCGGGGCTAAAGGGCGGCAAACCGCAGAAATCGGATAATACGACTTTGGACAACAAGCCGGATGTGCGCGATCTGGCATTTTCAGCGGATGGAACATTGGCCGTGGCCGTCGGAGCAACCGAACACCGTGGTCCTGCGGATCGATCCTCCGTTCCGATTGCCGCTGGCTCCAAGGTCTTGTTCTGGAAGAATCTCGGCCCTGATTCCGTCACTCAAGCGATTGAGCTTGGCGGTCCTGGTGGCCAGGCGGAACGCGAGCGGTCGGTCACGTCTGTGGCCTTTTCGCCGGACGGCAAATTGCTGGCCGTCGCGGGACACGACAAGAAAATCGAGATCTGGGACACCGGTGCCGGGAGGCGAAAGACGACGCTGGATGTCAAAGGACCGGTGGAATCCGTCCGGTTCTCACCGGATGGAAAGACGCTGGCCGCGCGTCTGTCGGGCAAGGATCCGCTCGACCTCGGCCCGGAGGCATGGCAACGGTTCGTCATGCTTTGGGACGTGGCAGATCTGGCCACGGGGGCCACCCCACAGCCGCGTGCTTGGCTCGAACATCCCAATATGGTTCGATCGATTTCTTTTTCCGCCGACGGCAAACAGTTGGTCACCTGCGCGATTAATGCCAATTCGGCGCCAAGCGGAGACAATGCAAAGCCGGACGACGTGCCGACCGTGTGGTCCTGGGACGTGGCAAGTGCGAAGCCGATCGATTCGATTGGCTTCGGGGTAATCTCGCTTGCCGCGGAATTGTCTCCCGACGGCAAGACGTTGGCAGTTGCGCTGAACAATCGAAAACTTTGCTTGCTCACGATCGAAGAGGGCAAGCTCGACCGAACGCATGAGATTATCCTTCCGGGTCCAAGCACGCCGATCAATTCGCTGGCGTTCTGTCCCGATGGCGACATCCTCGTGGCGGGTGGGCAGGATTCATCGGTCACCATGTGGAATATCGAGGCGACACGCCGCGACGTGGGAAAAGAGGTGCTTGTCTTCCACACCGACTCCGGCGTCGTCAAGGGCCTTGCATTCGCGCCGAGCAAGAACGGCATGCACAAGTTGGCGATTGGGGGCAATTCGGGAATCGTCAAATTGGAATTTGCGCGCGGCTCGCTGAAGCCGACAGATCATGGCAACGGTTGGTCGGTCCCATGATCCGGCTTCGATCCGAACCGACTAACCAATCCACTTGAGGTCCCGAAGAAATCGCCTGCTTGAAGTTCACCGATCGGCTTGCGCTTCATGGAACACATCGAACCCACCTCGGAACGGCTTGCCGCAGCTGCCGCCGAGCCCCCTCGCGCACAACCCGTTATCGACGCGAAGAAGCGCGAAGAGGTGCTTGCCGGACTCTGCACGATACTGACGGCAGCGGATCGCGCAGCGGTCGGAGCCTGCGCCGAGCGTCTGCTGGCCGCGCTGCCGGACCAGACGAACCCCTTCATGAATGCGGTCCTGGTTCCGTACGGTGGCGGCAAGGATAGCTCGTTCGTGCTGGCCTTCATCCGCGCCGTGCAACTCCATATCGCGCGGAATTGCGGAGACACGTTCACTCTCCGGGCGGTCACCAACTACCAGTCGGGGATGGCCGTCGGAGTAACCGAAAATATCGACCGCGTCTACCGCGCACTGGGCCTGTACGACGATCCCAAGGCGGAGCTGCTGGTTGTTGCAGGCACCAGTCTCCTTCCCTTTCATCCCGATTTTGTCATGCCTGCTCAACTCCTCCAGGCGGATCGGCTCAGCATCTTGATGAATGGCCATCACACCGGTGGCAGCAACCGAGCCACCTTTTGCAATGCCTGCAATTTCGGCATGGTGCGGTCGTTTTCGATCGCCCTGAACTACCGTCAGCCCGCCTGCCTGATTATCACTGGGGATTCCGAAGTCGAGCAACGCAGTTACTTCCGAGCCGTCCACGGCGTTGCCCGCGACCTGGGGCTGCCTCGCCCGAAAGGAGGCGGCTTCAGGAGCTTCCTGCGGCTGGTAGACGATATCGGCGCTGCATATTCCAGCTACGTCTACGGCCTCGAGGCGAGCCAAGCCGAGTCGGCCCAAATCGATTCGTCGCCTGCCGGTGAATTGCGTTTTTTTTCAGCCTTCGCCGACACGCAGTACGATGCGAACGGCCACTGGGAGCTTCTTACGGAGTTTCTTGGCTTTAGCTTCGATGACTTGGCGTTTTCGTTCAGCGAAAGCGATTGTGCAAATCCCGCGCTGATGGCACATCTTCGCGGGCTGAAGGCCGAGCATCTCTGGAAGCGCTCTTACGCCGAAGGGGTCGCCGAATACTGCAAATTTGGTCTGGCACTCATGGAACAGAAACGGTTTCCTCGGACCCTCATCGAGCGCATGCGGCGCCGCTATGCGGATGAAGCCGCAATCTCCGTGATGCGGCGCCGTATGCAGCGCTATGCCGAAGACATTTTGGGCCTAACCGATGGTCATCTGGTCTGCATGCTATTCGCACCCTTTACAGCCGAATGCCGTGGATTGGATGCGTATTTGTCCAACGTCAGGCCGCAACGCCAGCCCGACGCCGAGCACATTCGGGGCCTGCTTCGTGGGGAGCGAAATGCTCCAGCTTTGGTGGCCGAGCTGACGGACTGGAGCGGTTTGACAATCGAATCGTTGCAAGCGTTATACAAGGCCCCGCTGAGCAACAACACCGGGGCCGACACGCAGTTCGTCGGTCCAATCCGAGTGATGTTTCGCCACGAGCCGCATCAGGCGCCGCTTGCCACGCAGCACTCTTCAGATGGATGCGAAATTGTAGAGATCGAGAGCGGCCGCTGATGTTGGGAGTGGCGCGCGCGTTAGCCGCACGAGGTCAGGAGATGATCGCACCGACGTTTGTGCAACTGGGCGCTACACGTGATGGCAAGGACCCCTACCTCGCGGCGGCGCGGAAACGTCGCATGCAGTCCGTGCTGATTGAGTCGCCGGCCTATCTGAAATTTCGCGCCAGTCTTCCAGACCGACCAATCTTCGACAATCAGTTAGCCGTGCTTTGTCCGGCGAGCGCGACGCAGGTCTTGGATGCTCTCAACCAGGCCAGCCTCAAGCCGGCGCTGCTGTTGGCCGGGTTTGATCTGTATGTCCATGCGGCGTTCGAGGCGGCGACGGCGCTTGGCGTCCGGCCTGCGGGCCCGCGGCTTCCGCTGGTTCCCTGCGACAAGGCGGCCCAACGGACCGCCCTTGCTGACAAGTTTCCAAATGTCGCTCAGCCGGCCCATGTTGTTGTCACGCAACTAAAACACCTTGGAACCATCGTCCGTGAATTCAAATTCCCGGCCGTTCTTAAAGCCGTGGATGCCGCGGGAGGGCTCGCCGTTTACGCGGTAGACAATGCCAGCGAGGCCCTTCACGCTGCCGCCCGAATCGAGCGCCTGCAGAACTACGACGGCAGGCCACTCACAAATATGCTTCTCGAACAGCGGATTATGGGAGCCGAGTTTTCGCTGCAAGGGATAGCTCGCGCCGGTGATCCCGTCCTGCTCACCTTTTGCGAAAAGATCATCGAAAATGAACCGGACCGAGCGGATCCGACGCTTCGCGGCTTTCGCGAGATGGCGCACATCGGATTGCCAGGCTTGCATGCGCCGCCGGCATTCGTCAGGCTGGCTGGCCAGTGCATGGCAGCGTTCGGCTACCCAGACGGTCCTTTCATGATCGATTTTATTCGCGATGCCCACGGCAACTTGTACTTCCTGGAAATGGGATTCCGCCTTTCCGGGTTTGGGCTAGTAAAGCTCGTCGAACAGTTGACAGGCTGGGATTGGGGTGAGTTGTCTTTCGGTTGGCTATTGGAGCATCGCTGGCCGGAGGAGCCGCCGCGCCCCCAGGCCGCATGTACAGGGCAGTGCCTTCTCCCGACCCGCGACGCCTTGGCCCGAGCGGAGCGTATGGCCGCTGATGGAGTCGTCATCGAGCGTTTCGCGTCGCCTCCGCCACACACGAATCCGGCGCTTATGGCCGACAACCTTCGCCATTCCGGCTTCAATGGGCGTGCCAGAATGGTCGGTGCATCTCCGGCCGCCATTCAAAAAGTGTTTCAGGCGATCCTGGGGCACGCAATCGATGTCGCGGGCCTCCAATGAATGCCACGCGATGCAATGATGCACATCGCTTGGTTTGCCGGTTTTCGCTCGCGATTTGCCCGAAACCGCTCTATACCGAGGAGAACGGATGAACCGCGGTCTTGCCTGGTTGACCTTGTTCATGGTGCTATCGGCAATCAGGCTGGTTTATTTGGCAGAACTACTGCAGCGCATCAACACAGCCCTATTACTACTCGGCTGTTTCGGCCTTGTCACGATTCTGTTCTTAGTCCACCGCGTGGTCGTCGACCGCTCTGTGGTTCGCTGTCTGGCACGTGCCTGGACGGTTTGGCCCGACATCTTGGCCCTGAATTTGACAACGGCGGTGGTATGGGCCGGCCATTTTTTTGCTTTGTCTTCTGGCCTGGAGCCCGTCGTCTATGGCGGGATTGCCAACGCAGGCCAGCCGGTGGCGACAGTGTTCCTGGCATCGATGATCTCCTGCCATTGCCGCATTACGCGCGCGGATGTGCTCGTGTCAGTGGGTGTATTGGCAGGCATCATCTGGCTCGCCGTCACGACTTGGTCCGGTCGCTCCGCTGTCGGCAACATATCGCACGGCGCGGCAATTGCCGGCATTGGAATGAGTGTCGCGACCGCGCTCGGGATGGCAGGGACGACAGTGTTCGTTACCCGCTTGCATCTCCGAGGCATCGAGACCACCGAAGCCATGGCCCTTCGCTTTATCACGCTATTGGTGGTGTCGGCGGCACTGCTGCCGGGCAATGCCTTGTCCGCCGCTCCTCCGGCGCTGACCATCCACGTCGTGGTGTTGAGCTTGCTGGGCTTTGCCCTGCCGCTTTTTTGCTACCAACGCGGCGTCGAGGCGATTGACGATCCGCAGATCGTGTCGTTACTGCTTGCGATGCTCCCAATATTGCAATTGCTCACGCAATTCGCCGACCCACGGCTGACGTTCAGCTTCAACTCCCTCATAGGCATCGTTGCGATGATCGGCTTCTCATCGCTGGGAATTACCTTGCGAATCTTCAATCGGCCGGCGACGAGCGGCGCATCGAGCTCCGACGCGGGGCAGATTGTCGACGCGAAAGACCTCGCCGAATGACGCGGACACCGGCCGATGGTTTTTGCCGGGCTCCTTCGCTTTTGTCGCTAGCATTTCTCCGCACAAATTGCGGGCGCCGGCGAAATCGTCCTTCGCCCCTTGGAGCGAGGCCAGTCTGCCATCGTTTTTTGCAATTTCCGCAGTGTTTGAATAGACGAACCGGCGGATGGCGACGGTCGCAATGGCCGCACGGCGCAGCCCTCGTCGGATTTTCCGGACCCAAGCACGTCCACCGTGGGCAATCTCTATACGACCAGATTCTAGTTACGCCCGGCAGGGATCGAACCTGCAACCTGCGGATTAGAAGTCCGCTGCTCTATCCAATTGAGCTACGGGCGCTTGGGCTGAGAATTATAGGTTCAAATCGTTTCGCATTCTGCCCGATTTTGGATACCGTCAATCCGCCGCATGAGCGGCTATCGGATGGTA